>PWXP01000387.1 GCA_003561895.1 Planctomycetaceae bacterium
CATTTCGCAAGCCGCAACCGAAATCGCTCTCATCCGCACACCAGCGCCAATTCCTTGCCATGTTGCCGGTGATTGCCGCGACGGCCCGCCGGGCGTTCGACGACCGTGACCCGGAGTCGCGCGAAGAGGCGGTCGCGGAAGTGATTGCAGTCTCGCTGAGGATGTTCGCCTCGTTGGTCCACAGGAACCGCAACAACGTGGCTTATGCCACCCCGCTGGCCAATTACGCGATCAAGCAAGTAAAGAGCGGCCGCTTGGCCGCCACGGCGCTCAACGTCCGCGATGTTTCGAGCCAGCACTGCCGGATTCGAAAAGGCGTAAAGGTTGCACGGCTGGATCGTTATCACCGGCCGGATGAGTGTTGGCTTGAGGCGGTCGTCGAGGACCGTCGCACGTCACCAGCCGACCAAGCAGCGTTCCGGATCGATTTTCCGGAGTGGCTTGGCCAGCTGTCCGCCCGGAATCGCAAGATCGCGGAAGCCCTGGCCTTCGGCGCGTCGACCGGGGAGGTTGCCCGGCAGTTCGCTGTGTCGAAAGGCCGCATTTCGCAGATCCGCCGCGAACTGGAAAAGTCGTGGTGGGCCTTTCACGGTGAGGCCGCGTGAGCCGTCCCCGATCACCCCTTGCTTTACTGAGGAGACTCCCTTTGAGTCAATACAGTTCGGGAGGCCCCTCGGGCCTTTCGCTGATCGTCCTCTACATTCGTCATTGCCAGCGTCGCCTACGCGATCGTGACCTAGCCGCTCGCACACCTGATCCCGGTCGTCCTCGGCATCGTCGTCGGCCTCGAGGCTGCGAAGATTATCGCCGCCGGCTGACCCGGCAGCCCAGATGTGGCCCGTAAAGAAGCAGTCGCTATGTCGCACGTCGCGACCGAGATGTCGCGAGTGCAGAGCGTGCTCGACAGTCTGCTGGTGGCTCGTGGCGAAACATTTTCTGGTGGCCGCGGTAGAGCTGGGCAGTCCCACAGGCCAACAGCCCGAAACCCCAGTAACCCTGGAGCCGGTCATGCAGCTCGTCGTCGAGCCGGACGGGGCCGTCCGCTGCATCTACAGTGAGGAGTTCATTCTGCACTCACTTGGAAAACCCGTCCTTCGCCGGGCCTCGCATGTCGAGCCCGATGGAAGCGGCCAACGGACGGCCGATCTTTCACCGGTTAGCGGGCCAAAGCTGAAACCGTTTGCAACTCGCAGCCAGGCTCTTGCAGCCGAGAACCGATGGCGTGAACGTCATTGGCTCACGTCGGTCGGGTAGATGCGCAGCAGATGCGCACCTGCTGACCGGCATCTTTTGCGTTGGATTCGCCCCGTGTCGGCGATTGTGTTTTCGCGATCGCCCCGAGGATGGGCGGTCGCCTTCCCTTTGACCTGAGGAGATAAGCGATGCCCCAGAATCAGCTAAACCGAGCCGTGGCCCGCGCTACCGGCGAGGACGTCGGTATCATCCGTCACATGGGCTTTTCGGTGGCCGACCCCGAGCAAGCCCGTTTCGATCCGGAACCATCCGAGATTCAAGCAATCGAGGACCGGATGATCGATTGGGACCGGCAGGAACGCCTGCGGAACGTCCCGATCGTACCTCAGCGGTCGCGACGGGCGGTGCTCGTCTGATCCGTCCCCCAGTGTGCTGTCTGTATCGGCATTCCTTCCAACTCACGGAAACCCGAGGAGAAAAACCTTCCTTACGATTACACGTTGCCTGGCCGAACAGCTCAAGAAGGTGTTCTGCCAAGCTCTTGTAATGAACTCGCGCAGCCCGATGCCGCCGGTGGAGTTCATCGGCGGTCGGCAAGGTCTGCGCATCCGCTGCCATACTCGTGAGGCCGCGGCTGAGTTCCGGCTGGACGGCCAGCAGCCCGAAGAGACGATCCTCGCGCCTTGGAACCTGTTAACCGACACCGGCGGCAGTGGTCGCGAGCGCGTGGTCGAACTACGCCGCGAAAACGGGCACGTGCTGGCCTCCTGGCAAAACGGCAGCGTGCCGCGGGCTGTGCAGTCCGAGACGCCTGCGAAAAACGAGACCCTCTGGCCGGACAGCCCGGAACAACTCGTGGAAAACCCGCCGGAGTTGCTTCGGGCCCTGGCCGAGGCCTCGGCAACGACCGATACGGACTCGGCCCGCTAGCGCTGAGTTGCCTTCAGCTTTCCGGCACCGAAGGCAAGATCGTCGCCACCGACGGCCGTCACCTGCTGGTCCAGCGTGGCTTCGATTTCCCCTGGAAGGAGGCAATCCTGGTGCCGGCCAACCGGGTTATCGGCTCCGCCCAATTGGACAGCGACAACCCAGTCCTGGTCGGCAACACCGACGATTGGTTTGCGCTGCAGGCCAGCCAATGGACTTTCTGTCCAAGACCAACAAGGATGGGAGATTCCCGTCGGTCGAGCGGCGCATCTGCGAGCCTGAGGCGGCTTTGACGGGCGTCCAGCTTTCGCCCTCCGACGGGGTGTTTCTGGCCGAAAACCTGCCGAACATGCCGGGCGACGACCTGCCGCACGCGCCGGTCACGCTCGATGTGAACAGTACGGTGGCCGTGCGTGTCCAGGGGCAGGACCCGGAGAACCGGATGGAACTGGCGCAGATCGGCGCCACCTGCCGGGGCAAGCCCATCCGCGTGGTGGCCAATCGGGCGTACCTTATCCGGGCCGTCCGGCTGGGCTTCCACCGTTTTCACCTGTTCGGCAAGCAGAGCGCCCTGATGGCCGCCGACGATTATCGCCGGTACGTCTGGATGCCGGTGGAACCGAAGATGGCCGTCGAGCCCGCCGAAAATATCACCCGGATCGAATCGCCGACACCCGGTACGGTGTCGAGTGTTGGTCCTCCCCGTCCTCGAATCGAAAGGAATAACAACACCCCAATGCCTAGTCCATCCGCAACTTCCAACAAGCGCAACGGCAAGGCCCGGGCCGCCGGCAACGGCAGCACCAACGGCCGTGCCCGTTCGGAATCCGACAACGGGCAGGTCACCAGTGCCATCAAGCAGATAATCGCCTTGCGTACGACCTTCCGCGAGCCCGCCACCCAGGCCACCGTTGGTCCCGCTACTGAAGGCCGAGAAACGGCAAACCCGACAACTCCGAAGCGCCCTATCGTCGCTCCGGGAGTTACAGCCGCTGGAGATCTGAACCACCAGTCGCTACACATCGACCGCTTGAGGCCGGGCAGCCGCGTGCTGCCCGGCTTCAGGCACCGTTACCCGCAGCGCATGTTCGCCCACTTCTTCCGCCCGTCAATGCCATCCGCCAGTCGCCTTGTCGGCCATGGACAGGCTGCGCTGACGGGGCGATGGCGCCTATCTATTTCCTTCAGGAGTTCCGAACGAAAGGTACCGCCCGAGACAAACTCAACAGCATCTACGTGGCCAGCTCGGTCGGCATCGCGGCTTTGATCGCCGCCGTGGCCGGAAGCTGGCCGCTGCTCGTGCTGATCGCCGCAGTTCTGGTCGGCTGCGCGATCTACACTGGCGGGATTCGGCCAAATGGTCGACGCCGGTAGGCCCTACGCTCGCTGCATCCCTGCTCCCATTTCGGGACGGGGATGCGGCGGCGCACCCCTGGTACATGGGAATTGGCAAGCGTTGTTTTTAGCTATCAGAGCGTCAGGCACAGCATTTCACTCATCTGCAGCACTGACCGCGGAGGCTGGACGGGGTTCACCTCCGCCTGTTGCAACGCCCCATGACGCTCGACGCGCGGATCGGTCTGCTCGAGCGATTGGTCTACCTCCAAGGCTGACGTAGGAGTGCGACTTGCAGGGGCCCCCTGCCATAGCTATAATGCAATCTCCCGTGGTATGGCCCGCGGAATGGATTGGGAGATGGTGGCGTTACCACGCATCGCAACCAAGGGGGAAGGTCATGGCCAAAGTCCTCTGGGCGCTCAAGGCGAAGAACCGGCTCTACAACGCCCTGGCGCGGCAGTTTTGCCGGGTGGCGTGCCCCCCGCAAGGTGGAGCGGCCGCTGAGCCGCATACGGCCCTGGAAACGCTCCTGCAAACACCCACCGAAGTGCTCGCCGGCATGTTTTCCGGGGCTGAGACGATCGTGGTTCAAGATCATCTGAAGGGCTTCCGGGCTCGCGAGGACTTGTATGTGCTGCTGGTGGAGGGGTTCTGGGGAACGGACGGTAGCCGTTCCAGCGACGACTCGCACCTCGGTCCGGGAGAGAGCGGCACCTATATTGTGAAGATTGGGCCAGAAGAGAAGGTCCGCCTGGAGTTGGAAAACTGGAAGCTGTGCCGGCCGCTGGGAATGCGTCACGACCCGGTATTCCTGCCTGTGCAGGAAGGATGCGTGCGGGAGGGTATGATGAGCATCGTCTATGGTGATGCCCATCAGCTTATCGGAGTCAGGCACCTCGTAACCCTGGAAGAAGCGGTGCTCCGAAGTGTGCGGCTTGGAGTGCCGAGCGTCCAGTCGGTAGCGGTCGTGCTGGTGGAATTGCTGGAGCGGCTGGGCCACATGATGTACGGCCGGTCATTTGTCGACGACCCCGCGCAGCACGAAAACTACCGGTTCTACCTCCCGCACCTGGACGAAAGCCTGGCGCTTTGGGAACAGGAGACGCGCTTGACGATGGTCCGCCGCGCGGCCAGCATGGCGGAAGTCGGCCCCGAGTTATTCATCGACCCGGTCGACTATTTCGCCCGCTATCTGAAAGAGTACGTGCCGTGGGCCCATTCCCCTGCCGAGAACAGCCCGGGGCGCGCACGGCCGTGCCCGGGAGCATTCTGCTGGAGCCGAAGCGGGGCGGGCCCCAAGGCAAGCCAGAACGACAAGCCCGGGCCGGCTGAACTCATTCCCCGCATGCTCCGCGGCGCGTCGCACGGCGACCTCCACGGGCGAAACGTACTGGTGGGAATCGTTCGCGAGCGGGCCTTGTGGCCGGCCTTGTTCGATTACGAGGACATGGACTTCTGCAATCTGATTGCCTGGGACTTCGCCAAACTGGAGACGGAATTGAAGACCCGCGCCTACGTGGAAATCTTCGCGGGCGCGCGCGAGCCGACCGCCGCCGAGCACGACGAGCCTTTCGAGGGCTGCGCGACCGAGAAGTACGAAAACCAGGCGTTCCTTACCTCGGTGCAGCAATCGGAATTGCGGTTGAACGAGATGACGGAAATGTGCTATCGTTTGGGGCGCTGGCCGCCGGTTACGCGCAAGGCGAACGCCCTGGACCGGCTGCACAGCATCCTGCTCGAGTTGCGGCGCATGGCGCAGGTTCACTTGGGCATCGACCGTGGCCGGCCTAACGAATGGCTGGAGGAGTACTACTTTGTCTTAGCCTGTTACGGTGTCAGCACGTCGCGGTTTCCGAATCTCACCTTGCGGCAGTGGCTGGCGGCGTACCTATCGGCCGGAGTGGCGGTGGCCCGGCTCGCGTGGCCCCGCCTGCAATATCGGAAAGACCGGGAGCGTCTCGGTTTGTGACCCACAGTACTACGAC
>PWXP01000494.1 GCA_003561895.1 Planctomycetaceae bacterium
ACGACTGGCCAGAGATAAGCGCTTATCTGGAAAGAACTTACGTCAAATATCCCCGACAGGATTCGAACCTGTAACCTTCGGCTCCGGAGGCCGACGCTCTATCCAATTGAGCTACGGGGACATGAGCCCGCCGACCGCACAACTCGCTTCCGCAGGCAACCATGCATTAATGTAGCACTCGGGGAACATGTTGGGAAGTGGGGGCGGGCAGTTCGAGGTTCAAAAAGCCTGGGTAGTGTTGCATTGCCCACTTTGAAGGGGGCACCGCATCCTCAGGAATGTGGCGCAACATGGAAAGCGCCGTACATCGGCGATGAACCGTTCAGGGGGACTTTCCCCATTTTCGCGCTGGAGAAGGTATCCCGCGTGTATAACGCTATTCGCCGCAAAATGGGACTGTACCCTTCGGTCGACCAGGGGACGGGCCGGCAAGGGGACGGGTCCATTTTTCGTTCATCGTTTTTTCTCAAGAACAGCGTCTGTTGGCCCAAAAACGGATCCGGCCCCGGCCGGGCGGTCAACGGTTACGTCCGTCGGCACCTGCTCCAGCGAGTGCTCCGTGCTGGTGTGGTCGACGGTGCGGCAGCAGGCGGTCAGGCGGTCGGCGAGGTCGGTCAGCTCGGCTTCCCACCCGCCGAGATCGTCGGGCGGGGTAAGGCGGCGCAGTTCGAGCGTCAGGAGGATCAGCCGCAAGAGGTGCCGAAAGACGATGCCCTCCTGCTTCTGGAGCTGACGACTGGTGATGTACTTGTTGAAATCGCCGCCGAACTGGAGCAACTCGCCGGCCGACCAGACGGCCGCCGTGCGCACGTCGTGCACGTCGGGGAAGTCGTAGTCGAACAGGATGCGGAGTTTTTCGGCCAGCGCGAGCACGCGCGGGCGAGCGTCTTCATAGCTGCGCCGGCGCCAGTCCTCGTCCTCGGCCGGCTCGACAAGCTGCTCCTCGGTCACCAGACCCAGCCGCAGAAGCTGTTCGTCCAGCCGCGTGACGGCCAGCGGGCCGGGCGGCAACTCGTCATGGCCGGGCACGCGCACCAGGCGGGCGACCGTGCCGGGCATGTCCAGTACGCTCTCCAACGCCTGGATGCGCTCCTCGGTGTTGGCAGGGCCCAACTGGTTCACCAGGAACACGCCGAACAGCGGGTTCATGCCGCGGATCAACAGCAGCTTGCCGAGTTCCGGCGTGGGCCGGGCGAGCATCGGCCGGTACGCTCCCGGATCGGTACCGGTCTGCCCCTTGCCGTCTGCCGGGGCCTTGGCCGGGGAGGAAGATGCGCGGTCGCCCGGCCGGCGCGTTTCGCCCGCCGCCGGCAGCGTCGTGCCGAAGAGGGTGGGCTCCGCGGGGGGCGCCGGCGCGGCGGGGGTGGCTGCGTCGGAATCCGCCGACGGGGCTGCCGGCGCCGCTTCGCCCGGCTCGGGCGGCTTGGGCGGTTCCGGCTCCAGCTCCACGTAACCGGCCCGCCAGAGCGTGAGCAACATGCGGTCGAGCTGCTGCTGCGCCCGTTCGAGTCGCTTGCCCTCCATCAGCCGCTTGCCCACCAGGCGGCGGATCAGGTCGACCTCGGGCGAGGCCTCGAGCATGTAGGCCAGCATGCGCCAGGGCACGGGGCCGGTGCTGCGAAGGTGGCCGGGCGGGGCGGCGCGGAGCTTATCGAACTGGGCTTCCGACCAGTATTGCTCGGTCGCCCGCCGCTTCGGGGCCTTCTTCTTCAGCCGCTTCTTGGCCTTAATGAGGTTCGGGTCTTTCGTGTCCTCGGGAATCTGGTCGTACTGCCGCCGCCAGCGGCCGATCTTCACGTCGTCCTCGTGGGCCAGCACGAAGACGAATCCGCGGGAATCGAACTGTGGGCGGCCGGCGCGGCCGAAAATCTGGTGCGCCGTGCTCGTTTCCACTACGGTCTTCTTGCCCGTCGGGCCCTTGAGAATGCTGGGCAGCACGACCGAGCGGGCCGGCAGGTTGATACCGGCCGAGAGCGTTTCGGTGCACACCGCCACCGAGAGCAGTTTGCGTTGGAACAGCTCCTCGACCACGCGGCGATACCTGGCCAGTACGCCCGCATGGTGCACGCCCACGCCGCGCAGGAGCAGTTGGCGGAGCTTCGGGCCGGCGCCCTGGGACATGTCGTAATGCTTCAACGCCGCGGCGAGGCGGCCCTGCTGGCCGTCGCTGAGCATGCGCTTCCCCTTGAGCTGCTCGGCCATGTTCCAGCACTGCTCGCGGTTGAAGCAGAAGACCAGCGCGGGCGTGAAGCGGGCGTCTTCGGGCCCGCGGGCCATCAGTTCCAACTGCTCGCTCAGCAGCCGGTCGTCGACCCACTGGAAGGTGAGCGGCACGCGGCGTTCGTCGCCCTCGACCCGTTCCACCTCGCGCTGGTGGGCGAGGCGGAGCCACTGGATGAACTGCCGCGCGTTGCCCACGGTGGCCGAGAGCAGCAGCAGGCGGACGTGCCGGGGCAGCAACCCGAGGGAAAATTCCCAGACGATGCCGCGTTCGCGGTCGTTGAAGCTGTGGAACTCGTCCATGACCACCGCGGCCACGTCGTCGAAGTCGAACGTTTCGCGGTGGAGGAGGCGGTTGAAGAGGATTTCGGCCACGACCACCAGCACGCGGGCATCGGGGTTTTCGCGCCGGTTGCCGGTCACCAGCCCGATGTCGCCGCGCGAGAAGCCCCACCGGACGGCGTTTTCCTGCATTTCGCGGAACTTCTGCTCGGTCAGGGCGATGAGCGGGGTGGTATAGTACGCCCGCTTGCCCGTGTGCAGGGCCTCGAACAGCGCGGCCTCGGCCACGACCGTCTTGCCCATGCCGGTCGGCGCGCACACGAGCACGCCCTGCTCGGAGGAGAACCAGGCGAGCAGCCCTTCCTCCTGGACCGTGTAGGGTTCGAAGGGGAGCTGATCGAAGTAGCGTTCCGCCAGTTCGTCGCGGGTGGGAGGCGTGAGGGGTGGGTCGGGGGGCATACGTTCGAGTGTTGGAGTTCACGCTTCAGCGTGCGAACTAAATGTGTGCGATGTCCGGCACGCTACAGGGTGAACTTCAACACGGTCGGCCGGACCGGCCGAAGGGGCCGGTTCGCCGTGAACGGCTTCCCGCGTCGGTCAGTCGAATATCCCTGCGCCGAACTGCCTCTCGTCGCGGCGTTGCGGCTGTGGCTGTTGGGCGGGGGGGCGGTGCGGACCGCGCGGCGGTTCGGCGGCTTGTACCTGCTTGGGCTCGACGCCGGCGGGCCGAACATCGTCGTCGCTGTCGAAATCGTCGTAGGTCGATACGTACCCCGGCTGCTGCGCTTGCAGCTTCTCCCGCTCGAACGCTTCGATCACCCGCGACTGGATCATCTCGCGGCAGGCGGGGTTGATCGGGTGGGCGATGTCGGCGTAGAGTTTGGCGCGGCCGTCTTCGTCTTTCTGCGCGGCCGTCTCCCGCAGGCGGCCACCGCACTGGTTACAGTAGGCCGCTCGCAGGTGGTTCTTGCAGCCGCACTGGGGGCAACGGTTCGTCAGCTTGCGGCTGGGCATGGCGACGAATGGTCCGCTGGCGCCCTCGATGATCTTCAAGTCGCGCACGACGAAGGCGTCGTCGAACGTGATGGAGCAGAACGCCTGAAGCCGTTCTCCCGGCTCATCCATTAACTTCACACGGACCTCGGTAATCTCCACGGCCGTTCTCCTTGCGTTTCGGGCCGCCCACCAGGGCCGCCCGGTTGGCGGCAACTCCGTACTGCAAACACATTATCAACGCCGCCGGCCCGTAAACGCCGCGCGGCGCGCCGGGCGTCGCTTGCGCGGCGGCACAGGCCGAAATACGCTGTTCCGCTTCCGCTCATACCGCAACCCGGCACACCAAGCTCCGAAAAGCTGCGGTCCAGTTCTCGCACCGCCGGGCACAGGGCGGCGGCGGGCGGCTGCAAGCGGTTCCAAAGCAGGCGCCCGGCTTGCCGCAGGTTGCCGCGGTCGAGGGCTGCACACAGCGGCCCCACCGCCCGCGGACGCTCGGCCGGCCGGCACGCCGCGTACACCGCCGCCGTGGACAACCCAACCGCGGGCCGGGCGACCACGAAGTGCAAGTCGGCCATTGGGCCAAGGGGCTCAATCCGCTCTCCCCGCCCGCGGCAGATGGCTGCCGAACCGGCCAGGAAGAAGGGGACATCACTGCCGAGCTGGGCGGCCATCCCGAGCAGGGCGTCCCGCCCAAGGTTCAAGCCCCAGCCGATGTTGGCGGCCAGCAAGGCGGCAGCGGCATCACTCGACCCGCCGCCAAGCCCGGCGGCCATCGGAATCCGTTTGGTCAGCCCAATGGCAGCACCGCGCCGGATGCCCGCCGTGTGCCGCACCAACTCAACCGCCCGGACGGCCAGGTTGTCTTTTTCCTCGGGCAGCGCCTCCACTCCTGCAGCCTCGGGCCGTCTGCGGCGGCGCCCGGCGGCCCCAAAAACCTGCGTGCAACTCAGTTGCACCTGCCCGCTTGAGTCCTCCCGGAACGTAATGGTGTCGTATAGGTTGATCGGGACCATGAGGGTTTCGATTTCATGGAACCCGTCGGGTCGCTTGGCCAGCACCTCGAAAAACAAGTTGAGTTTGGCCGGGGCGTGGACGGTAACGGCCTCCGCCGACCGGCAGATCTGCATTGCGGATGGCACCCGTGTTATAAGGATGAAGGATAAACCAAAGCGATCGCCGGGGCGGGAAACCCACGCAACCAGGGGAAAACGCCCCTGCAGGAACGGTCGGGGGGGGATGTTGCCCACAAAAGGCACTGGCCCCCTTCTCCTCACCTACTGAAAAGGCATTTTACCGCAGCCGGCCGGGCTCGTCAACTGCGGATACCGGCCAAACCGCAAAAAGCCCTTCTGGCCTACGCGCGTTGCACACCCCTACATATTGTACCCGACCTACCGGGCGCACCCTACATGTTGTGCCCAAATGGCGGCGTGCAATAGGCGTAGGCCACAAGGCGTCCTTCCATAACGAGCGGTTTTGGATCACCGGCTTGATGCCCGCCTCCCGCAGCTTTTGATGGACCTTCGTGTCGTCAGCCGCCTTGTCATAAGCGAGCGTTTCGATCCGCCCCGGGGGAACGTTCGATTGGCCTTGATCCACCAGCGCCGACAGCACTTCGTTGTCGCCCGCTTTCGTCGAACTGATCTGGTACGCCAACGAGACTTCATGCCGCGTATCGACCAGCAGGTGCAACTTGAAGCCGAACCACTCGACAACCCGAGTGACCCGTCCGTCTTCACCCGTATATTCCTTGCGGCCGCCGGCAGGCTGCGGTAAACCGTATTGGTCCCGTTCGATCTTCGGCGCCGCCTTGGGAGCGGACGGCTCGGCCTGCGTTTTCGCGGCGCGGGTGCCTCCTCCCGTTGCCCCTTGTTGGGGGGTGCCGGTGTCGCCGGTTGCGGACATCGCGTCACCGGAACCGTTCGCCCCGGCCGGTCC
>PWXP01000225.1 GCA_003561895.1 Planctomycetaceae bacterium
CGACATTAATCGACGCCGTATCGAGGTTCACCGATGCAAGCAACTGGGCGATGGCATCCGCGGCATCGACGTTCTGCCCCTTGAGCAGGTGGAAATACTCGTCCAGCACCGCTTGCAGGCACCCGGCGGCGCAATAGCGGGCCACCATTCGCCAATAGCTCTTGCCCGTAACGCTCAGTCGAAGGGCGGCGATCGATTCGGGCTTGTTGAACAGGTTGAGAAACTCGTCGGCGGCGTCGAACGCCCGCACCATGGCGACGGCGTCGTTCTGGCCGGGAAACACGCGGCGCAGACTGCGCAGCGTGAGCACGGCCGGCGAGCCGAGCGCCAGGTCTGCCAGAACTTCGGCCAAGTCCTTAGGCAGCGGACCCAGGCCGGCGTTTTGCGGGTCCTTGAAGCATTCTCGCAGCCGTGCGAAGTGGCGTTCCTTGGCCGAGGCGTTCTCGGTAGCCCCGCGGAAGAACGTAAGGCGTTCCCACGGGTCCTCCTCTGCGCCGTCAACCCAGAACCAATCTGTGGGGGTGCGCTGGAATTGTCGGGACGCGCGATCCAGGAGCACGGGCGCCGCCCAGTACCAGCGTTCGCCGTCGCCATGCTTGGTGGCATATTGGCCAAGCTGTGCCCGCTCGATCTCTCGGCGGATGGCGTCGGCGGCGTTCTGTCTCAGTTGGGGCCAGGTCAGGCCGTCGCGCACGTTCGCTGCCGGGTAGACGATCTTGGCGAGTGTCAGGCTCGGGTAGAGCAGGCAGAAGTTGCTCATGTTTCGCAGTTGGGCGTCTTGGTCCCGCCCGGCGCGGGAAAAACGAAGCTGAGGAATGGGGTGGCGCCGTTTCCGCTCGGCCACAAAGTACCTCCGCGCTTCTTTTTCGTGCGGCTCCCGTGTTCTCGAATTGCCAATCGTCCGGCGTTCCACTTCGTACGACAGCAGCGTGGCGATGACGCGCGGCACCATCACCCAGGCGGAGAACAGCAGGGTCTTGGAGAAGTGGGGCACGGCCGCGAACGGCTCTTCAAGCGAGTAATAGGGCAAACTCGGCGGCACCCACAGCAGCTCGGCCCCTCGCCGGCCGATGGCCTTCTCAACCAGCAGCGACAGACGCGAGTTCGACGGCGTGGCCGGGTGCTTTTGCGAACCCACCACGAAACGGTAATGGCGCACGGCTCCCAGGTTGAGCCAGGCCTGGGGCACCGATCGGAGGCACGCCTTGATCTCGGGATCGTCGCGGTACAGCTTCAGGGTCTCCTTCACCTTGTAGCGGTCGAGATACGACAAGGGATAGGGGGCCGACTTGCAGTACTCCATCGGATTGCCCGCCACAAGCTTCTTCTCGTTCAGCGCGCGGAACACCTGATCGGTCTTCCGGTAGTTTTCAATGTCGCCAAGCTCCACCGCTACGGGCTCCCGACCCTGGTCCTCGATCATGATCGCAGGGTCTTCCGCGACGCTGTTGCGTTCGGTGCGGCACATCACCGATCGCAAGAGGGTCTGAACCTCGTCGCGATGCTCCGGGCTCAGGTCGCGATCCCCTTTCCGCAAATCGAGCAATTGCTTGTACAGCGCTTTGCGGTGCTGGTCGTAATGGTCCAACGCGTCCTCGCGTTCTTGGAGAAGAAATCGCAACACGGACCGGAAATCGCGATAGTGGTCGTCGCCGCGGTGGACATCGTCGTGGTCGGTGAATGCTTTGAAGGGCGTCGCCGATAGCAACAAGACACGGCTCTTTGCTTTCGAAAACATGACTTCGCGCGCGATGATGGCCCGTTCTTCCTCGTTGTCGAGATCGATGATGTCGCGGAATCGCTGGAATTCGTCGAGAATGTACAGGTTGGCGTTCACGTAGCGCAGGCAGCAGCGGATCAAAATACGGCGCAAATGGCCGATGAGAGCCAGGCAGCCGCGATGCAAGGACGGTTCGGTGTGGCCGTCGAGCATTTCGGCGTATCGAACGACGGCTTCATACACGGACCATCGCTTCTTCACTCTCAGATTCTCGTAGATTGCAGGGTTTTCCGCCAGAGGCAACCGGGTGCGTTTCAACTGGCGAATGTAACGGCTCGCCAGGCCCGGCCTGTACTCGCGGTGATATTGCCGCTCCAGATACCTAAAGAAGTGGTGTACCTTTGTGACACCGCCGCGCAACAGCCATCGCAGGCCCTTGTAACGGTTGTACATTTTGCGGTCGCGGCACAGCAGCGCATAGATGATGCCGCGTTCTTCCTTGATGCCGGCGGATCGCTGCAGCTCGAACGACGTAGCCGGCGTGAGCGAGTTCAACTCGAGCAGCGTCTGCCGCGTCCTGGCTTCGCCGGCCGCCTCGTCTTGATCGTATGCCAGGAGTCCCAAGCGCGGCACAGGCGGCTTCATGTGGACCGACGCGGGAAACAAATTCAGCTTGCGGATGTTCTCCCGCGCGATGACCTGGTTGGAGCAGATGTACGTTACCCGCAGCGGCGTGCGCTTGCCCGCCTCCAGCCGCTCCTTCACCTTGCGCGCGATGATGCCCTTCGCCACGATCGTCTTGCCCAGACCCACCTCATCGGCCACCAGCATACACCGCCGGCCGTTCTCGAATAGCTGGGCATACACCGCGCCGGCCGTCGAATGCTGAAAGTCCTTCAGGCTATTCAGCGCGTCCTCGACGTACTGGGCCAGTTGCTCTTGGTTACGCATTGGTTTCCTCCGCTTGGGGAATGGCGGCCTTGAATCCCTCCCACAGGGACAGGAACTCGTTCGGAACGACGCTCTCGCCCTTCGCGTCGCGAAGGCTCGTGATGACCCGATCGACCTCGATAAGCCGGCGCGGGTTGCGGGAAGCGGTGATCAGCAACTGTTCGAAGATGGGCATTTCGAGCCCTCTGCGCAGCGTCGGCCCGTCGCTGTTGCCGTTGCCGTCTCCGTCCACGATTTCCTTCGATGGCTCGTCGGTAAGGAGGAACCGCAGGTATGCCAGGAACTTCTCCCGGCTGTTGATAATACTTTTGAAAATGCTGTCGAGGCGCCCGTCGGGCATGCCCTCGACGGGAATGCAAACCAGGAAGTCGCGCACCGGCTCGTCGCCGTCGAAGAGCGTGAAACGCACAAAACGGCTCAGGTGGGTCTCGCTGATATTCTCGAAACGGAACGCGTTGTGCGCACCGAATTGCAGCTTCTGATCGCGCGAGCCCGGCACCAGCGGGCGAACGGTCGCCGAAAACTCCGGCCGCCGCGCAACCTTCCGCAGGTCGAGGACAACGGCCAGGTCGTACGTCTGCCGGTTCTCCGATTGTGCAACTCGGCCCTCCATGGGCGACTGCAAGATGGCGTGTTCCATCTGCCGGATCGCGGCTCGCTGTTTTGCGGAGACGTCGGGCTTGCCGCCCTCCGGCGGTTCGAAACGGATGAACATTTCGCCCGGTCCGTGCGCGCCCAATAACTGTTTGTACACCGTGTTCAGCCGGGCGTCGCCGTCGGTTGTGTTCAACTCCAGCAGGAACTCGATATTGTGCTCGAAGGCCGCCTTCGTGGCGTTGGCCGAGCCGAGAAACCACGTGGTGGCCGCGTCATCGTCGAACAGAAACACCTTGGCATGTAGGTTCTGCTCACGGGGTTCGCCGTCCCCTTCCTCCACGGCGGCAAGGCGCTCCCCGTCGACGACAAGGTCCGACAGGCAATAGGCGTCGAAATGTTCGAGCAGCTTCGGCGAAAGGCATTCCAACTCGGCGCGCCGGCTGAGGACCGCCAACCATTCGTCGGCATTGGCCCAAAGCGTCTCGATCGCCTGCTTGTGCAAAAACGGCGAGAGACACAGCAGCCGCTGCGCCCGCCGCTCGGCGGCGGGGTTGGTTCCGTACCCGGGAATGCCGACGGGGTGAAAGCCGTAGTCGTCGAAGCACGCCGGCACCGCAAAGTTGACCCGTGACAACTCGCCAAGGAACCGCCGCCCATCGGGTAAAGGCCGCTGTTGGTCCAGCCAGGCATGGAAGTCGACCAGTGGTCGGTTCCAGGAAAGCGCCTCGGCTTCGAGCTTTCCCTCCAGGAAGGCCGCTACGTCCCAGCACCGGTCGAACGTGAGGTTCCGGCTGAGGACGATCAATCGGTAGGTCACGTCGGCCGATTCCTTGTGCCGGTACCGCAACACCCAGGTCTTCGGGTGGAAGGAAGCGAAGGGACCGTCCGGCAAGATGGGCACCAGCGCGCCCTCGAAGTAGGCGTATATCTCCTTCGCCGAACGCGGGACGTTCACCTGCCCCTTCTGGTGGTAGATGGCCAGCATGTCCGCCGTCTGTTGAATGGCCCGGATGAGTTGCACGTCCTTGCCTTGCAATTGCCCTTCGAGGGTCTGGGCATAGAACAGGGCGACCGGAATCGACAGGAGCGTGTCGAGATCGACGCTGTAGGTGGTCGCCACGGCCTGAGTCAGTTCGCAGCCCTCGGGCGGGATCAGCAGTTGCCCGTAGTCGAGCCGGTTGCGCTTAACGTCCAACATCGGGATCCGCCTCCCCGTTTTCTCCACGAATAATGTCCGTAACGATGGTCTTCACCTGCGGCAGGCGGTAATCCAAGGTGGAAAGCCCCACCCAGCCGTCAATCTGCACGTCTTTGGCGTCGGGGCGCAACCTCGCCCGGCTTGCCTTGTTCGCCCGCTCCTGATCAATGACCAGGCGGTCGCACGCCTGAACATCGCTCGCGCCGGCGCGGGCTTGGTTGATCCAGCCGTCGACGAAATGCCTTGTAAACCCCGGCACGTTGCTCCCGCGTTGCAGAACCACGTCCCAGACGAAGTGATCCTCCCAACGCGACCAGTCGAACCCGTACAGCCCTTCGCGCCATGCATGCCAATAGCCTTCACACTCCTCGACCCCATCCCTTGTTCCGAACCGGTCTTCCAGCAGCAGGTTGTAGCGGATGTGGGCGCCCTCCAAGAGCGTCCAGAAGTCGCGCGCGTGGCAGACGGCCTTGTTCAGCTCCGGATGCTTCAGGCCGCGGATGAAGGGCAGTTCCGCGAAGTCGGCGAACGTGGCGCTGTTCTTCAGCCGGATCAATTGGCCCGCGGCCCGGTCGTCGAGCAGGATTTGACCGAGCAGGCTGTCGGGCACCCGGGCGGTGATCTGCTGGCGCAGGAACTCGGCCTCCGGCACGGTCAGCGTGATGGCCAGGTCGCCCCAATATCCGTCATCGATCTCGGGCACGACGACCGGCGGGCCGCCTTCCGGATCGGCGTCCGCGTCGTCGCCCGCCAGGCGGGGCGTTTCCTCAAGAATGGTCTTCAGCGATCGGCGGCCGCCCAATTGGCGTCCGAACTCGGCAAGCGAGAGGCGCGTCCGCACCAGGCCGAATGTCCGCAGCCCGGTCCAGTACACCGACGACGGCGGCCGCTGCACGTCAGCATCCCGCCGCTCGCCGAAGGAAATACCGATGATGCCCAGCCCATCGCCCGCCTCGCCGTACCTGC
>PWXP01000653.1 GCA_003561895.1 Planctomycetaceae bacterium
GCAAACGTCGCTGGCCAACAGCAAGGTACTCAAGCGATTGGGTGGGGCGATTGCCCCCGGGGCGGCGCCCGAATTCCTGATGCAGAACCCCATGCTGGCCACCACGGTCTACGACCCGGCCATAACGGAAAGCGACCCGAGGCAGGGGGTCGAGGCCGCCCTGGCCGCGTTCGATACCCAACTCCGCTCGAACGTGTTCTGGGAAAAGGTCGACACGCCGCAGAATATCGCCGGCCTGTTCGAGGAGTTTCGTCCCAGCGTGTTCGAGGCCGACATGGGCACCTTCCAGGCGCAGTTGCAGAAGACGGCGGCGACCGGCGGCACCTGGACCGTGCGGCATAATGTGCGTTACGAGTTGAACAACCAGCCGGTGTTCGACCCGGACACCGGGGTCGGTTCCCGCCGCTTCGCCAGCGACTGGAACGTGAACCTCGAGGCCGAAATGCGGCAGCCGTTGTTGCAAGGCGCCGGCGCGCAGTTCAACCGCATTGCCGGTCCCGGGGCCGTGCCGGGGGCCTACGGAGGCGTGGTGCTGGCGCGCATCAACACCGACATCGCCCTGGCCGACTTCGAAGCCGGTGTCCGCGACGCGGTGGCCGACGTCGAGAACGCCTACTGGGAACTCTACTTCGCGTACCGCAACCTCGACGCCGTGGTGGCCGGCCGCGACGCCGCGCTGACCACCTGGCGCCGGGTCCATGCCCTGTACCAGATCGGCGCCCGGGGCGGCGAGGCCGAGACCGAGGCCCAGGCGCGCGAGCAGTACTTCCAGTTCCGCAACGCCGTCGAGCAGGCCCTGCATCGCCTGTACACGGCGGAAGCGAAACTCCGTTACATGCTGGGCCTGGCGGCCACCGACGGCCGGCTCATCCGGCCCGCCGACGAGCCGACCAGTGCCAAAGTGGTGTTCGACTGGCACGACGCGCTGGGCGAGGCGCTGGTCCGAAACGCCGAACTCCGCGAGCAGAAGTGGGTGGTCAAACGCCGCGAGATGGAGCTGATCGCGTCGAAGAACTTCCTCCTGCCCCGCCTGGACGCCGTGGGCCGCTACCGCTGGCTGGGCATGGGGAACGACCTGCTGGGCGGGGGCACCTCCTCCGACTTCCGCGACGCCGACTCCAGCGCCTACGCCGTCATGACCGGCGGCGATTTCCAGGAGTGGCAGCTCGGCCTGGAGTTCAGCATGCCCCTGGGATTCCGGCGCGAGATGGCCGGCGTGCGGAACGCCGAGTTGGCCCTGGCGCGCGAGCGGGCCCGGCTGCAAGAGATGGAACTGGAACTCTCGCATCAGCTTTCGCACTTCGTGCGGGAAATGGAATCGCAGTACGTGCTGACGCAAACGAACTGGAACCGGCGCGCCGCCGCCCAGCGGCAGGTACAGGCGGTGGCCGAGGCGTACGACATCGGCACAGTTACCATCGACGTGCTGCTCGAGGCGCAGCGCCGGCTGGCCGTGGCCGAAAGCGACTTCTTCCGCGCGGTGGTCGACTACAACCGGGCCATTTTAGACGTTCACCAGCGGAAGGGTTCGCTGCTGGAATACAATGGCGTGTACCTGGCCGAGGGCCCTTGGCCGGCAAAGGCCTACTTCGACGCCCATCGCCGGGCCCGCCAACGCGACGCCAGCCTGTACCTCGACTACGGGTTCACCCGGCCGAGGGTAATCAGCCGTGGTCCCGTCCAGCAGGACATGGGGCATCCGGCCGCCATCTACGCCGACGCGGTGTACGCCGACCCGGGCGAGCCGTGGCTCGAACCGGCCGAGGAGCCCCCTGCCGAGCCGGCGGAAATGGAGGAGCCGGTCGAGTCGGGCATCTACGATCTGGAGCCCATTCCCACCCCGGCGCCAAAGCCCGCCGACCAGAAGGCGCCTGCCCCGCCGATACCGAATCCCGAGCCGCAAGCGGCCCGGCGGCCCGCAAGCCAGGCGAAAGCTGTGGCCAAGGCTCCCAGCCGGCCAGCTCCGCAGTCGATGGATGTAGGGGCCCGGCTGGAGTCGCTGGACGGTTTGGCTGCCGAGCCATCGGGTGGCACTTCGGCCGGGCGGGGATGGTCGTCGGCAAGGGGGGTTTCGCACGAAGAGCACGTCGTTGAGACGCCTGCCACGGATGTGCCGGTGGAATCCCCCAGCCCGAACCGCTCCGATTCCGGCTGGCGGAACGTGCGCCAGTAGGGCACCAGTGCGAGAACGAGGCCGCTGCAACGCCGGCAATATGCCTCCCATGCCAAGGGGGTTTGCTTTTCTCCCCCCTTTGACGCCCGTCGGCCGATCTGATATACTGCGGGTTGTCATGGTGTGTTGGTGGTCGGCCCTTCCGTCGGGAAGGGCCGACGAACAGGGAACTCCGGTGCAATTCCGGGACGGCCCCGCCGCTGTGACCGGGCGCGAAGGTATCCGCTCTTGGAAGCCATTGTCGCCGCATGGTTCGGCTTGCATGCCGGGCTGGGGGCGATGAGAAGGCCAGGATACCGTGGGCGGCCGCGGGACGATGTCGTGCCGCGCCGCAAGCCCGGGAGTCAGAAGACCTACCCACGCCGGACGGTACGCATTCTGCGACGGGTGGAATGGTACTGCCTTACGATCCCGGAATACCGATCCCCTTCCCGCGGAACGGGTTTGCCAGCCTTGGTGCGTTTTGTCTCGCGTCTGTTGCGCGGGCTTTACGGCCGGTTCGGGGCGATGGGGACGATGCGACGATGACCTGCGTGAGCGAAGAAGTTCCTGCAGCCGTGCGCGAACCGTTGGCCGGGCCTACGCGCGGCACGCTGCCGCTGACGGTCGATGCACCGCCGATCCTGCTTGCCGCGCGCCGGTTGCGGGCAACGTGGCGATGGTCGACCTGGAGTCGGTTGAGCGTTTCGGTGGGTACGAGCCTGGCGGGGCACGTGGGCGTGCTGGCGTGGTTGGCCGTCGCGCCGCTGACGATGGCGCCGCAGGGGTTTCCGGTTCAGCCGGGCAAGGCCTCGGTCGAGTTGCAGGCTTCGCTGGCTTCGCCGCGGCTGGAACAGCCTGCCGAAGATGTGGAAATCGAACCGGCTCGCCCCGAGCCGTGGCGAAGGGCGCCGGCGCACACTCAAGAACCGGGGCCGATGCCCGACGCCGTTGCCGAAGGGGCAGTTGCCAAGCGTATTCCGGAGCTTCCCGCCCGAGTGCCCCGGCAGGAGCCGATTCCCCCAACCCGGAACGACGCGAAATTAGCCCACCCGGCGAGCGAAACCCGCCGGACCGAGGCGCCGCCCCTCAAAGCGACCACGGCGTTCGAAGTTCCCAAAGTTCCCAAAGCGAGCCCCGCGCCGGCTGCCTTGGTAGAAGCGGCAGCGCAATCGGCCCGCGCGGCGCGGCCGTCCGCGGCGTCGGAGGCCTCTGCGGGGGCCGTCGGGAGCGCGCCGGCCACGGTCTTCAATCCGGCCCCGACGTATCCGCCCGAGGCGCTGGCGGCGCGGCGGACGGGCCGGGTTGTGTTGCGGGTGGAGGTGGGCCCCGAGGGCATGGTCGTTTCCGCCGAGGTGTACCGCAGTAGCGGCAGCACGTCCTTGGACAACGCGGCCCTGGAGGCGGTCCGCCGTTGGAGGTTCTCGCCTGCCCCGGGCAGTCTCATCCGCGAGGTTGCCGTCCCCGTGCGCTTCACCATTGCCGATTCGTTTACCAGCGGAGATTGACACCGCCGTAGGCCGAAATTCCCGCCGTCTCGTACCCCCACACCTCTTCGTAGCTTTCGTCGAGCACGTTGTCGATTCGGGCGAACAGCTCGCACCGGGGCGTAAGCTGGTACGAACCGGCCAGATCGAGCCGGAAATACTCGTTGAGGGTGAACTGGGCGTCGCGCCGCGGCCCCACGTAAAGCATGTTCATGTGCAGCCTGGCCCGGTCGCCCCAGAGCCGCCGGATTGCTCGGAAGGCGGCCTTGTGCGGGGGGCGGCGCTGGAGTTCCAAGCCGGTTTCGCGGTCGCGGGTGAGCGTGTACACGTAGTTGGCCGTCAGGGTGGTGCAGGGGTCGAGCTTCCATGCGGTGGTAACCTCGACCCCGCTCGAAAAGGCACTTCCCACGTTGCGCAGCTCGCCGGTGAAGAGGTCGGTGGGAAAAAACTCGATCAAGTCATTGAAGTCGTTTCGGAAGTAGGTGCCGCCGACCACCAGCCGGTCGCCAAAGAACGATTGCTCGATGCCGCAGTCCCAGCCGAAGCTGGTTTCGGGCCGCAGGTCGGGATTGCCCACCCAACGGTTGAACCGCTCTTCGAGGGCGGGCGCCCGAAACCCGGTGCCAATGCTCCCCAGAAAGGCGGTACCCGTTTCCGTCAGATTGTAGCGCGAGGTCACCCGGTAGGTTTCAGCGGAACCGGCCGAGCTGTGGTCGTCCCATCGGAAGCCGGCGGTGAGGAACCACCGTTCGGTCAGCCCGACGTGATCCTGGACGTAAAGGCCGGTTTGGTGCTGTCCCCGCTCCGCCAGCGCGAGGATTCCACCGCGCTCGTCGAGGTACTCAAACCCCGCCGTAAGCACGTGGTTCTCACTGAAGCGGAAGTTGTTCTGGTAGTCAAAGGTGCGCGATTGGCCGACGAACTGGGGGTCGAAGAATGCGCCCGGATCCGTGTCGCGCCGCTTGTAGTCGCTGAGGGTAAAGCCGGCCTTCTGCTCCCAGAAGCCGTCGAGCAGCATGAGCCGGGTCTGCACCCGGTTGAAGAAGGCATCGGTGCGCACTTCCCGATCGAAGGCATCGACCGGTCCGGTGAGGAAGTCGACGTCGTCGATTTCCACGTCCTGGTCGATGTAGCGGAACACGTAATCGACGTCGAAGTTTTCAGTCGGCGTCCACCCGAATCGGCCGGAAAAGTTCGCGTCGCGGATGCCGTCTCGTTCGGTGTTTCCGAGGCGCCGTGCAGCCTGAGTAAAGCCGTCGCTCCGCAGGTAGGAGGCGCCGAACGAGTAGTGATACCGGTCGGTGCCGCCGCTGGCGCCGAGGGCCTTGCGGCTGGTGCCGTAGCTTCCACCCATCAATTCGGCGTCGACCGACAAGGGCCCTTCGCCGCGTTTCGTAACCACGTTGATCACCCCGCCGATAGCGTCCGATCCGTACAGGGTGCTCTGCGGGCCGCGGAGGACCTCGACCCGTTCGATGTTGTCGATGGACAAAAGCGAGAAATCGAAGGCGCGGCCCGCGCTGCTCGGATCGTTCACCGGAATGCCGTCGATGAGCACCTTGGTATGGTTCGAGTTGGCGCCGCGCATGAAGACCGACGTGACACCGCCCGGACCGCCTTGCTGTACCACGTCGAGCCCCGGCACCCCGCGCAGCACCTCGAGCACGTCGGTCTGGCGGCTATCGACAATCTGTTGGCGGGTAACGACGGTCGTGGAGGTTCCGGTCTGGTCGGCGCGGGTTTCGGTTCGGGTTGGCGTAAGAACGGTTTCCTCACCCAGCGGAGTAGCGGGGAACGGGCTGGGCTCCCCCACGACGGTGGTCTCGGGGATTTCAGGCACGGGTGGAGTGGGGGGCATTTCTGGCTCGAAGGGGGGGCCCTCTTCAGTCGTCGGATGGGCCTCCTCGATGTCCAAAGCCGCCGCCTCGCTGCCCTCTTGCGGAAGCAGATCCTGGGCGTTCGCGACACCCGACCCAAAGGTCCAAGCAACCAAGATTCCGACCCCAACGCGAACAAAACGCACCATTCTCCTCCCTTTCGCAAATTGCGCCAACAGCGCCAGCCATAGCCGTCGCACCAACACAACTATTCGGCTTGTAAGGATTGTAATCGTTAGGGAGAAATGAGAAGATCGGCTTACGAAGTGCGGGAACGACGGCGTGATTGTGGGCCCTTACCACCGCTACAGCGGCCAGCCGGCCCACTGGGCGGCCCTGGTGCGGAAGTACGGCGGGGGAGCATAGGCTCGTCACAGCCCAACGATCGAGAAGCCGCTGTCGACGTGGAGCGTTTCGACGGTGATGCCGTCACAGCCCAACGATCGAGAAGCCGCAGTCGACGTGGAGCGTTTCGCCGGTGATGCCGTCGGACTGCTCGCTTAGCAGATAGACGCCGGCCCCCCCGAGTTCGCCAAACTCGACGTTGCGCCGCAAGGGGGCCTTGCGGGCGAAGTGATCGTGCATGGTGTCAAACTCGGCAATGCCCGCCGAACTGAGTGTGCGCATGGGGCCGGCGCTGATGCAATTGACGCGGATACCCTCCGGGCCGAGGTCCCCCGCCAGGTAGCGCACGCTGTGCTCCAGCGCCGCTTTGCACACGCCCATCACGTTGTAGCCGGGAATGACCTTCTCGCCCCCGTAGTAGCTGATGGTGACGATCGCGCCGCCGCGGGTCATTAGCGGCCTGGCGGCCCGGGCCGCAGCCACGAGGCTGTAGGCGCTGATGTCCATGGCCAGGTGCCATCCCTTGCGGCTCATGTCGACGTACGGGTTCCGCAATTCGTGCGGCGGGGCGAAGGCCACGGAATGGATGAGGAAGTCGAGCCGGCTGTACATTTCGCCCACGGCGCCGAACACGCGTCCAATGTCCTCGTCGCGCTGCACGTCGCAGGGCATCACCAGTTTCGCGCCGCGGGGATCGGTCAGGCGGCGCACACGGCGCTCGCTGGATTGGCCGGGCAGGTGGGTGAAGGCGAGTTCCGCCCCCTCGGCGTACAGCGCGTCGCTCATCGCCCACGCAATGCTGCGATCGTTCGCCACGCCCATCACCAGGCCGACTTTGCCGTCGAGTATGCCCATCGTATCCTCAGTCGGCCGCCGGCACGGGGCCGGCCAACAGGGTGTACTGTTCATACGGAGCGGCGTCGCCGGCGCACACCACCTCGCAGTTCATGCGCACCACCGGCAGTTCGCGTTGAAGGAACCGGCGGGCGACGGCCTTCTTCCGGTCGTTCTTTTCGGCCTGGCCGAGGAACAGGTGGCCGATCATCACGGCGATGGCGGCATCGACCAGCTTGCGGCCGCTCAGTTGTAAGTACGCGCCGCCCGTGCTTTTCGCAAACTGGATGGCCTCCTGGATACGGCTGCGGGCTTCGACCAGCCGGGCTTGCATTTCGGCCAGTTCCGGGTCGTCGTACTGCTTACCTTCGTGCGGTTCGATCCAATTGGCGAACACGCCGGAGGTAACACCCTTCTCGGCGGCGACCACCTGGAGCTGGCTGGTGCCCTCGTAGATGGTCGTGATGCGCGAGTCGCGCAGGTACCGCTCGGCGGCGTAGTCCTTCATGTAGCCCGACCCGCCCAGCACCTGGATGGCATTGTCGGCTACTCGGATGCACATTTCCGAGCAGTAGTATTTGGCCATGGGGGTGAGCATGCCGTTGACGCGTTTCAGTTCGCGGGAATACTTTTTGCGTCGCTTTTTCTCATCGGGGGCGAGGTTCTCGCCCCATTCGAGGACGCGCAGGTTGTTGTTCTCGTGGTCGCACACGCGGGCCGTTTCGTAGGCCAGAGCCCGGCCGGCCTCGACGTCGATGCGCATGTCGGTCACCAGTTCGGCCACCGGGGGAAGCCGTTCGATGGGGCCGCCGAACTGCTGCCGGGTGTGGGCGTAGGTGCGCGCCAGGCGGCAGGCGGCCTCGGCAATACCCAGCGACTGCGCGGCGATGCCCACCCGGGCGCCGTTCATCAGCGCCATCACGTAGGTAATCAGTCCCCGCTGCCGCTCGCCAACGAGCATGGCCGGCACGTCGTCGAAGACCATCTCGCAGGTGGGTGAGCCGTGGATACCCATCTTCTCCTCGAGGTGCCGCACGCGCACCTTCTCGCTGCGCTCGGTGTAGAAGAGGCTCAAGCCGCGGCCGTCGGTAATGTCGGCCTCGCTGCGGGCGAGCACCAGCAGGATTTCGCCGCAGCCGTTGGTGATGAACCGCTTCACGCCGTTGAGCTTCCAGTTGCCCTCCTCGTCCTGGTACGCTCGCAGGCGAACGGCCTGGAGATCGCTGCCGGCATCGGGCTCGGTGAGCACCATGGCGCCGGTTACCTCGCCGTAGGCGAAGCGGGGCAGAACGGCGTCCTTCAGTTCGTCGTCGGCGAACGCGTAGATCGTCTCGGCAATACCCTGCAGGCCGAACAGGTTCATCAGCGAGGCATCGGCCCGGCTGACCATCTCGGTGGCCATGGTGTACACCAGGCTCGGGCAGTTCAGCCCGCCGTACTTGCGCGGCAGGGTGAAGCCCATCAGGTCGGCCTGGGAAAGCCGCTTGAGGTTTTCCGCCACTAGCGGGTGCAGGGAGACGGTGCCGTCGGGGTTGAGTGTGTTGCCCTCGCGGTCGACCTGCTCGGCGTTCGGGGCGATCATCTCGCCGGCAATCTGGCCGGTGATCTCCAGCATGCGGCGGTAGTTGTCCACGGCGTCGTCGGCGTCGTCGGGTGCGTAGCCGTCGCCGTTGCCGCGGTCGCGGGTGAAGTCGTCTTCTTGGAGGCGGGCCAGTTCCTTCAGGTCGATGTGGTTGAACAGGAACCGGATGTCTTCGTTATCGGTGAAATAGTTGGCCATGAATCTTGCTTTCCAGGTTTCCTCGCAGGGCGGCGGGGCCGCCAGCCCGTGCGAGCTTCCGCTCGAGGGCGTGTCTCGAGCTTCGTCAAAAACTCCCGAACTTTCTTTGCCGTTCGCAGTGCCTGCGAAGGGGACAGTCCCATTTTCGCGGCCGTGGCATTTGACTCATTGGGCAAATTCCCCCGTGTGCCGCGAAAATCGGGACAGTCCCCCAGTGAACGATTCCTCACTCTTTCGCGCGTTCCTTGATTGCCTTGATCATCATGGGAATGACTTGGCGGAAGTCGCCCACAATGCCGTAGTGGGCCACCGAGAAGATCGGCGCGTCGGGGTCGGTGTTGATGGCCACGACCTTGGCCGATTCCTCCATGCCCGCCCGGTGCTGAATGGCGCCGCTAATGCCCACGGCGATGTACAAGGCGGGGCGGACGGTGGTGCCGGTCTGCCCCACCTGATGTTCCTTGCCGATCAGGCCGCTATCGACCGCGGCCCGGCTGGCGCCGACCGCGCCGCCGATGGCGCCGGCCAGATTGTACAGGAGCTTGAAGTTCTCCTTGGTACCCACGCCCCCGCCGCCGGCGACGATGACCCGGGCGCCCTTCAGGTTGACCGTGCGCGGCTCGACGTGCCGCTTGATGAGCTTCAATGCCGCCAAAGCGCCGTCGAGTTGGACCTCCTCTTCGAGGATCCTTCCGCCGCGCGACGCGTCGGCCGGCTGCATGGCCATGACGCCCTCGCGGACGGTGGCCATTTGCGGCCACCAGTCGTAGTTGACGATGGTGGCAATGATGTTCCCGCCAAACGCCGGCCGGATCTGCAGCAGCAGGTTCTTGTGCTCGGTCTTGGTTCTCGGGTCGGTAACGTCGGCAATTTCCAGGTCGGTACAATCGGCCGTCAGCCCGGCCCGCATCTGGGAGGCCACCCGCGGGGCCAGGTCGCGCCCCAGCGGCGTGGCGCCGAACACCACGATCTGCGGCCGGCGCCGCTCGATCAGTTGGCACAGGACCGAGGCGTAGGGACCGGTCTGGTAGTGCCCGAGTTGCTCGTAGTCGACCAAATACACGTTGTCGGCGCCGTGGGCGATGAGATGCTCGCCCAAGTGGCCCACCCCCGCGCCGGGCAGCACCGCGCCGACCTCCACGCCGAGGCGGTCGGCCAGTTCGCGGGCCTTGCCGCACAATTCGAGCGCCACTTCGTTGAGCGAGCCGTCTTCCTGTTCCGCGAAGACCCAAACTTCGCCCTTCCGGTTCGGTTCAATCATATTTCGTAGCTAGTAGCTGGGAGTTGGGAGTTGGGGAATGCAAGTGCTAGGACAGGATGGCCGTTTCAAGTTTCGGATTTCCTTCGTCATTTGGCTTTCGACATTCATCATTTTCCTACCCGAGGGTGCGGTCGACGACCAACTCGTGGACCATGTCGCGCACGCCCTCTTCGGTGGCCGACACTTGGGTGTGACCTTCCTTTTTCAGCACGATGGCCTGGATGCGGTGCACCTTGGTGGGCGAGCCGGAGAGGCCGCAGCGGGCCGGGGCGGCCCCGATTGCGTCGAGGCCCCATTGTTCGATGAGCAGGCCGCGCTGCTGGAGGGCCTCGGCACGTTTCTTCACCTCGGCTTGGCGAGCGGCGTCGTCGGCGTCGGGCATTCCGTTGCGGACAGCCCCCTCGATCTCGACGGTTGCCCGCGCGTGTTTCATGCGCATCACGCGGCGGGCGGCCGGCGGGCGCGACTCGTTGGCCGTCTCGATGACGGTGGCCAGGATGGGCAGCCGGGCCTCGACCCCCTCCCAGCCGTGTCCGATGGTCCGCCGGATTCGCACCCTGTCGCCTTCGAGGCTGACGACCTCCTCCAGGTACGTGATCTGCGGGATGCCCAGCTTCTCGGCACACTGGGGCCCCACCTGCGCGGTGTCGCCGTCGATGGCTTGGCGGCCGGCAAAGACAAAATCGTACCGTCCGATCGTCTTCACGGCCTGCGCGAGGATGTAGCTGGTGGCCAGCGTATCGCTGCCGGCAGCCCGCCGATCGGTCAGGAGGATCGCCCGATCCGCCCCCCGAAAGAGGCAGGCGCGGAGTACCTCGCCGGCCTTCGGCGGGCCCATCGTGATGGCCGTCACCGTGCCGCCGAACCGCTCCTTGACCTCCAGGGCAGCCTCCAGGGCATGCAGGTCCTCGGGGTTGAAGATCGCCGGAAGGGCGCCCCGGTTGACCGTCCCGTCCTCTTTCATCGCATCGGCCGTCACGTTGGCCGTATCGGGAACCTGCTTGACCAAAACAATGCTGTCGTATGCCACGCTCTAAACTCCACGGTCGTACATGCAAAACAAGACAGCCCCCTTGCCGCGTAGGGAGCGCTGTCGAGTGAACCTTGGGGCCGCCGTACCGGACCAACCGGACAGGACCCTGTCGGCAGTTTCCAAAGCATCGTAGCGTAGCGACCCGCCGGATGGTCGTCAAGTGCCAAAATGGCAAACCTGGAAAAACACTACCGCTAGGGCACGGTCGTTCCCGTAGCAGGGCAGCAAAAATCCCCACCCAGATAGGGCGGCATAAGCCCTCAATTCCAGTGCCTGCCAGGGCCGCATCGGCTTGCGCCCCGCGTAACCGTTCACGGCCCCCGGCCTTGGCCGGCGTCTCGGGCCGGACAAAAAAGGCGATGCAGGAGCCACCGCAGGTCAAGTGATCGCGCCCGGCGTGACTTCCTTGAAGTTGGGGGGGACGTCGGCGTCGATGTTGCCCAGCGCCCAGGCGAGGCCGCCCAGGATGAGTTGTTGGAAAATCTCGCCGGTCCACACGTCTTCGCGGTGGCCCATCGAGTTGTAGTACACGCGGCCTTTGCCGTGCATGCGGGCCCACGCCGCGGGGAACGGCGGTCGGTCGTACATACCGCCCGCATGCCCTCGGTCTCCTGGATTAGGATCACGTGCATTTCGGGGTTGAACTTCCGGAAGGCGTACCATTCCTCGTGCATGTCGAACGACTCGCCCAGGTTCCCGGCGCTGCTTCTTCACGGCGGCGGCAACCTAACGGAACGGAAAGGCAGAGAGCCCGAGGAAGGCGGCTCCCGTGGAAACCAACATTTCGCGGCGTTTCATGGCAGTTTTCTCCCAGGAGTGAGGGGGGGAAGGAACGTCGTGGATCTCGCTACTCTCTATTCTATTCCCCGCGGCGAAAGAGGCAAACTGCCGCCCCCTCGGCTTGGGGGCTTTGTCCGGCAGTCAGGCGCCACACGCACCACCACTCGACAATGGCTGGCACCTTTGGGAGCAGTCGAGCGTTCGGAACGACTTCTGCCGAGTACACCCCACTGGATTCGAACCAGTAACCTTCGGTTCCGTAGACCGATGCTCTATCCAATTGAGCTAGGGGTGCTAAATTGTTGCAACGTCATGGCTTACGTCCGATTTTTCCATCAAACCCCACTACTCCCGTCTTCACGCAACGTACCCTGCGAGAGGGGGCTCGGGGGGCCGGCGGTGTAATCGCCGAAAACCTTGAAACCCCTGCCGCTGTTACGGCCGACAGACCTTAGATCTTCTGATTTTACGCTCCCGGCGGACGCTGGTAAAGGGGGGCCTCCATCTTTCAATGGGGCCTCCATCTTTCAATGGGGCCTCCATCTTTCAAAGTTCCGCCCAGGCGCCGTCCAGCAGATTGGCGGCCTTCAACGCGTCGGCGTCGGCGGTCTCTTGCCAGACGGAAAGGATTGAGGAACGGTCCTTGAGGAACGGTCCTCCTTGCACATCTGCGGCGGCAGGCTATGATTGGGTTTTCGCCTCGCAAGGAGCAAGCGTGCCATGCCGAAGATTCTCATCACCCCCCGGAGCATTACCACCGGCGGACACCCGGCACTGGAACGGCTCTGCGAAGTCGGCTTCGATCTGGTTTTCTGCACGCCGGGAAAGATGCCCAGCGAAGAGGAACTCATCGCCCTGCTGCCCGACTGTGTCGGCCACCTGGCGGGGGTCGAGCCAATCACCGCCCGCGTGCTCGATGCCGCGACCGCCTTGAAGGTCATCAGCCGCAACGGCAGCGGGGTCGACAGTATCGACCTGGAGGCCGCCGCCGCGCGGGGCATCCGCGTGTGCCGGGCGGAAGGCGCCAATAGTCGAAGCGTGGCCGAACTGACCCTGGGCCTGCTGCTGAGCCTCGCCCGAAGCATACCCTTCTCCGATCACCACCTGAAGGGCGGCCGTTGGCAGCGGCGGCGCGGCATGGAACTGGCCGGACAGACGCTGGGGTTGGTCGGCTGCGGACAGATCGGGCGCGCGGTGGCCGAAATGGCCCTCGCGCTGGGCATGCAGGTCATCGCCTACGACGTGGCGCCCGCGGCGAGCCCGGCCGGTTCGCCGAGCTTCCGGTATGCTTCGTTGGACGAGGTGCTGCGCGCGGCCGACTTCCTCAGCCTGCATTGTCCGGCCACGGCCGACGGCCGGCCGCTGCTTGGCGCCGCCGAGTTGGCCGCGATGAAACCAACCGCCCACCTGGTCAACACAGCCCGCGCAAGTCTGGTCGATTCGCAAGCCCTGCTTGACGCACTCGAGGGGGACTGTCTGGCCGGCGCCGCGGTCGACGTGTATGAGACGGAGCCGCCCGGAGACGACCCGCTGGTGAAGCACGACCGCGTGGTGGCCACGCCGCATATCGGCGCCTACACGTGGCAAAGTGTCGACCGGCTCATGCAGATAGCCGTCGACAACCTGCTTACCCACCTGCCGTAGCCGGGCCCGGCCAAGGTCGGTTAGCACGATACAGAATGGACCTGCACAAGGTGGGATGGACATCCTTGTCGGTCTTCGGCTGACGGACAGGAATGTCCATCCTACAACCAATGGTGCGTTCATTTCGTGCAGCGCGAATCGCGCGGTCTAAGCCGCCCGAGTGGTGGCGGCGATTCGCGAAAGCTCGTCGAACGTCGGGCCATGCGTCGGAATGTCGACGTGGAACACCTCGGCAATCACGCGGGTCCAGCCGTGCAGGAAGTACACCCAGCCGTCCTCGACGTGCAGCCGGCGCTCGCCCTGCTGTGCCCGGGCTTGTTCGAGGAACAGCAGGTCGCCGCGGTAGTTGAAGTCCCAGGCGTAGCCGTCGTCGGGGAACCGCGCGGCCGAAGTGAGCGGCGAGCCCGGCGCGTCTTTCCCCAATCCGGTGGCGTTCATCACTACCGAACGCGGCTTCACGCGCGCGAGCACGGCGTTGTTCTGCTCGGGTGACGGGCAATGGTGATAGTGGATCGGCACCGGGCAGCCGATCTGCCGGTGGATGCGCTGCATTTCCTCCAGCCGCGGCGCGCTGCGGTTGGTTACGTGGATGGCGGCGGGCCGGTTCGCCCCATGCCGCTCGTCCATCAAGTAGCAGGTTACCGCGAGCGAGGACCCGCCCGCCCCCAGCACGAGCGCTTCGGCCCCGGTTTGCTCCCAGTGGCCTTCGGGTAGAAAGGCCTCGAGCGCCAGCCCGCTGGTGATGGGGTCTTTCGCGTGGCCTACGAGCTTCTTTCCCGACTTGGAAATGCCGCTCACCTCGCCGAGCAACTCGGCGTAGGCGTCGAAATCGTCGAACAGGTCTCGGCAGGCGTCCAGCAGGTCGATCTTGTGCGTGGTCACCAGCGCGCCCCGAGAGAGTTCGTCCCCCTTGAGGAACGCCACCACGTGCCGGTACACCGCCGGATCGTCGTGCCAGCGGCAGTCGATGCCGCGGATCACCACCCGGTCGAGCCCCAGGTGTTCGGCCCAGCGGGGGAACACCTTCATGATGGACGAGCGGCCCGTCGTCACGCCGATGAAGTACATGGTCGGCTGCCGGGCGGGCTCAAACAGGGTGTCGGCGGTTGCTTGTACGGCGGGTGGCGTCAAGGCGATTCTCCTTGGAGTTCGTCTAGCGGATGCGCGAAGGCAGTATTATACCCAACGTGCCCGTCCCACAACAGCCCGGGGCCGGACTCCGGTTGTCCTCGCGGGGCGTTCGTCCAGCCTCCCACGGCACCGCGCTCGGAAGGCTTGGCTAAACCTGCCGATGGCCGCAGCCGAACATCGCTCCGCCGGGGCAGGCCCGGGTGGTGGTGTGAGAGCGGCAAGGAGGCAACAGGCCTCTTGCCGCGTTGCTTGGCATGCGGCATAATGGCGCGGAGTGTAAAGTCCGCGCCGGTCGCGGTTGGGGCAACGGCTCCAGTCGGGAGTGGGGAGTCGGACGTTCGGGGTCGGTGGGTACGGGTTCGCCGAATCCGGTTCCGTTCGGGACTCGGCCTGTTGGAGTTTGCGCTTCAGCGGGGGAATCGGTGTTAGGCGATGTCCGGCACGCGGAAGCGTGCACTCCAACAGGCCGGACGAAGGGGCTAGGCTCCCCCGAATGGCTACCGTTATCCGAAGGGAGGAGCGACTATGATCGTTGCTTGTGTTTACGTGCACGTGAAGCCGGAGCACGTCGAGGATTTCATCCGAGCGACCGAAGAGAACCACCGGAACACGATCCTGGAGCCGGGGTCGCTGCGGTTCGACGTGTTGCAGCAGTTCGACGATCCGACGCGGTTCGTCCTGTACGAGGTCTATGGCGATGAGGCCGGCGCCGCCGCCCACAAAGAAACCGCCCATTATGCCAAGTGGCGCGACGCCGTGGCCCCCTGGATGGCCGCGCCGCGGCGAGGCGTGAAGCACCGGACGCTGTTCCCGGAAAACGACGACGCGTGGAAGACGGTGCGGTAGATGGCCACCACCCCAATGATGAAGCAGTACGAAGCGGCGAAGCGGGCGTGCCCCGACGCGCTGTTGCTTTTCCGCATGGGCGACTTCTACGAGCTGTTTCACGACGACGCGAAGACGGTTGCCCGGTTGCTCGGGCTGGCACTGACCAGCCGAGAGAAGGGCCCGGACGCCATCCCCATGGCGGGCTTCCCGCACCATCAACTCGAAGGTTACGTGGGCAAACTCATCGCCGCCGGCCACCGCGTCGCAGTATGCGAGCAGGTCGAGGACTCGCGCCAGGCGAAGGGGCTGGTCCGGCGGGAGGTGACGCGGGTGGTGTCGCCGGGCACGGTGACCGACGAGGCCTTGCTGGACCCCCGGACGAGCAACTACCTGGTGGGCATCGCTCCCGGGGAGCCGGCGGGGGTGGCATGGGTGGATCTTTCCACCGGCCGTTTCGTGGCGGCAGGCGTTGCAACGGCCCAACTGGCCGATCAGCTCGCCCGCATCGCCCCGGCCGAGTGTCTCGTGGCCGACGACGCGCCGCCGCTGCCCCAGCGCACCACCGGCGAGATGATGGTCACCCGCCGCCCCTCCTGGGCGTTCGGCCTGAGCGAAGCGCGGCAGGCCTTGGCAAAGCACTTCGGCACGACCACGCTCGAAGGGTTCGGGTTCACCGACGGCAAGGCCGACGAGCAGTCGATTCGCGCGGCAGGGGCCGTGCTCGATTACCTGAGCGAAACGCAACGCACCGGCCTGGAGCACGTCGACCGGCTGGTCCCCTACCGGACCGCCGGAACGTTGGAGATCGACGAATCAAGCCGGCGCAGCCTGGAAATTACCCGCACCATCCGCGAGGGCCGCCGCGAGGGCTCGCTGCTGTGGGTGCTCGACCGCACGGTCACGGCCATGGGATCGCGGCTGACGGCCGAATGGGTGGCGAACCCGTTGGTCGAGCTGGAGCCCATCCGCCGGCGGCACGAGGCGGTGGCCGAGCTGTTCGACGAGGCGCAGCTTTGCGCCGACATGCGCGAAATGCTCCGCAAGGTGTACGACCTGGAACGCCTCCTTGCCCGGGTGGCCACGGGGCGGGCCAGCCCGCGCGACCTGAGCTTCATCGCCCGAACACTGGGCAGCCTGCCGGGGCTGAAGGCCAAGCTGACCGCGCGGCGCAGCGTCCTGCTGGGCGAGCTTGAGCAGGCGATCGACCTGTGCCACGAGCTGCGGGCCCGGCTCGAGGCCGCGCTGCCCGACGACTGCCCGCTGGCCGCGCGCGAGGGCGGCATCATCCGCGACGGCTTCCACCCGCCGTTGGACGAGCTGCGCGAACTGGGCCGGGGCGGCAAGCAGTGGATCGCCCAGTACCAGGCTCGCGAGGTCGAACGCAGCGGCATCCCGACGCTGAAGGTCGGCTTCAATAAGGTGTTCGGCTATTACATCGAAATTACGAATGTCCATCGCTCGCGCATTCCGGACAATTACATCCGCAAGCAGACGCTCAAGAACGCCGAGCGGTACGTCACGCCGGAACTGAAGGAATACGAGGAGCGGGTCCTGACCGCCGACGAGAAGGCCAAGGACCTCGAGTACGACTTGTTTGTCGGGCTGCGCGACGGCGTGGCGGCCGAACGCCGCCGCATGCAGGCCACCGCCGGGGTGCTGGCCCAAATTGACGCCCTGGTGGCCCTGGCCGAACTGGCCCGGCACCGCAATTACTGCCGGCCGGAAATGGTCGACGAGCCGGTACTCGAAATCGACGACGGCCGCCACCCGGTGCTCGACGTGATCGAGCCCGAGGGCACCTTCGTACCCAACGACGTGTACTGCGGGGGCGAGCCGGGCAGTATGCTGTTGATCACCGGCCCGAACATGGCCGGCAAGAGCACGTACATCCGCCAGGTGGCGCTGATGGTGCTCATGGCGCAGTTGGGCAGCTTCGTGCCGGCCCGGAGGGCACGCATCGGGCTGGCCGACCGTATCTTCGCCCGCGTAGGGGCCAGCGACGAGTTGACCCGCGGGCAAAGCACCTTCATGGTCGAGATGACCGAGACGGCCCGCATCCTCAATACGGCCACCCGGCGAAGCCTGGTAATCCTCGACGAAATCGGGCGGGGTACCAGCACCTACGACGGCATCTCCCTGGCCTGGTCGGTGGCTGAGCACCTGCACGACCGGGTGGGCTGCCGCACGCTCTTCGCCACGCACTACCACGAGCTGACCGACCTGGACCAGGAGTTGGGCGGGCTGAAAAACCTCAACGTGGCGGTGAAGGAATGGCAGGACGAGGTGGTGTTCCTGCACAAGATTACCGAGGGACCGGCCGACCGCAGCTACGGCATCCACGTGGCCCGGCTGGCCGGGGTGCCGCGGGAAGTGATCGAGCGGGCGAAGAACCTTCTTGCGCAGCTCGAGGCCGAGCACCACGACTCGGCCGGCCGCGCCCGGATCGCCCGGGCCGACAAGAAGCGCACCGGCCAGATGCAACTTACGCTTTTTGCTCCGCAGGAGCATCCGCTGCTGGACGAGATCCGGCAACTGGACCTCAACGGCACCGCGCCGCTGGAGGCGTTCGAACACCTGGCCCGCTGGCAGGACGCGCTGCGCAAGGAAGACGGAAAAGAAAATCGATGATTCGCGAAACCTACCTTGACAAGACACCAGATGCGATTCTGCGGGGAAGGCGGGTGGGCTCCCCTCTGCGAAATCCTTATACCATCTCCGCCGACGGGGGCGCTTTCGCCTCCTTCGCTCTTGGGTTTTCATGGCCCGCCGCCTTGTCCTTGAAATTGTCCGAGTTGACCAGGGTACTGCTCCAAGCCGTATCATACGTATAGGTCCTGGTCGTTTTCTCGGCGCCGCCGACTTTCGTCTCCTTCCGCTTCTGGACGTTTTCTCGCCATTGAAACATTTCGACATCCCGTTTACATTTCGACATCCCGTTTCAAATGAATCGCATTCGCCGAAACGCCGAAAACCGTATCCTCGAGCACCGCATCGGTCATCCGCGGTCCCGAAACATGCACCAGCTTGCCGTGATGGGCTTCGTGGGGGCTGTCCGCGCTGATCGACTCCACCAGCCCTGCGCCTTCGGTGAGCGTTCGGTGACGGCGGACCGCACGCCCTTCATTCAGGAAGAGTATTGGAAACGCGACGATGACCAATACCACCCCCAAAAGAACGCCTTTGATCGCACCGCCGATGCGGCTGAACCACGATTGACGGGTCACTTCAGTGTACGCCATTGCAAGTTTCCTTCCTCAAGACAGGGAATAGGAATTGAGTGAACTCGTGCGAACGTTTCGAAGCAGTCTTCCGATTGCCGTCGTTGCGGGGTTGCGGTGGTGCACCTTGCTCCTGCCCCGGTTGACTCGGCCGTTTGAAGACGCATCCGTGTGCAATGCTTTCCTGGTTGCCGCGTCTTGCGGCGTGTTTGGCGTTTCGGCTTACACCCTGCGGGTATCGACGACACCGAACTCCCGAGTGCCAAGAACGCCAATCCATCGTCGGTTTCGGGAAACCCCATACGCGCCCATCCTCTCGGATGTTTCAGGGCAGGTAGCCGTACTGCCGCCAATTCTACCACCCGCTGGGCGGTCAGGGCAGCGGGGAGCGGCCGCCAACCGCCAACCC
>PWXP01000593.1 GCA_003561895.1 Planctomycetaceae bacterium
CGCAGGGCGCTAGCCCCGGTTTGCCTGGCTTGAAACGACAACCGGACGCTAGCGCGTTGCGGCTAATTTCCTGCCGCGGCCGAGCACCGGGACGATTTCCGACCCGTGAACGCTTACGGAACGACAAACAAACTCAGGTTCGGCGGGGCGCCGATTCGCTCCCGCCGCTCTCAGTCGCCATCCTCGGGGGTGGTGAACACCTCGCGCCGCATGGTCACCGACGCCGAAAGCGCGGCGCCGTCGAGATACCGGGGCGAGGGGAGCCAACTGACCGCGGTGAACGGAACACGGACGGCAACCTGAACCGGATCGCCGCCCTGGGCCAACGTGAGCGGGGCCGGTTTAACAGTCACCTCGACGCCTGAGATGTTGGAGTCTCCCAGGTATCCGGCCACCGAGGCTTCCACGTCCTCGACGGTCGCCCCCTCGAGGATGGCGCTGCGGGCGCCGTCGCGCGCCGCGTTCGACAGGAGCTGCTGGACCATCAGCCCTCGGCCCACTTCAATCATGCCGAACACGAGCAGGAACAACAGGGGAGCCATCACGGCGAATTCGACTGCCGCCGCGCCGCGGCGCGGCGCGGCCAGCCACCGCCCACGAGAACACGCAAACATAGCGAAGCTCCTGAAACAGGGTGAATGAGGCGGCACAAGGAGGCGAGAGACCGGCTCGCGATACTGCGTTTCGGAAAGGTCTCTCTACTAAAGCATAGCTTGCGTAGCGGCTGATGCAACCAATCGGCGCAACACGTTGCGGCGCGCCGGCTACCGCATAAGCCGGCGCGGCCGGCCGGCGATGTGGCGCGGCCCCAGGGCCAGGCCGATCCAGCCGTCGTCGATCGTCAGTTGGGTCACCGCCAGATCGGCCAGATTGGGGTTTTCGGCCATCTCGCGGGGCAGGAGGTCCCACGGTCGGCGATGGGCGAAGATGCGCACGAAAATACCGCGCAGCGCAATCTGCGAGCCCAGCGGCAGCCGATCGCCGCTGAGCTGGACGACGCCCTCGCGGACCAGCTCCACCCCTATCCCTTGCGTTTCCGCCCGGTAGGAGGCGTGCACCTGAAAATCGCGCCATACGCGGCGCTCGTGCCGCAGCCGGTCGATCGACAGGGTGATACCCACCTGCCCCTGGCGGCACCGGACGGAAACGGCGTCGGACGCGGCGAACGTGATGGCCACGTCTTCGTGTTCCGGGCTGATGTGCAGCCAGCCTTCCTCGCGGTTGAGCATGGCGGCGACGTGGCGCGAAAGCTCCGTCAGGGGGAATGTGCGGCCATTCAGGTCCAGCCGGTCGATCACGTTGTTGATGGCCGACTCGTGCAGTTGGAAGCTCGCCAGCGAGTCGGACGGTGCGCGCGGCCGCGGCGTGTGACTGCCCAACTGCCCCTCGCCCGCAAGACGAATCCGCATGTTCAGCCGGTCGTCGGTGGTCTCGGCGTCGATCAGCGCCGGGTCCAGGCGCAGCCGGCGCATGGGCTCGAGCAGTTTCGTTTGCAGGCGCTCGGAGACCTCCGTCAGGCGCTCGTCGGCTTCCCGGTCGACCCGCGACTTGGCCTGCTGGTAAATCTTGGCGCGAATCTCGGCGTTGGCCGCCGGCCGGTTCTGGGCGTGCTGCGAGCGGGCGACCGAGTTGACCAGCGATCCGACCAGGGGCAGGCCGTCGAGTTCCGTCCGCACTTCGAGCAGCCGCAGGTCGTTGGCCACGCTTACGTCGGCGCCGCCGGTCCGGATGCCGTCCAGGTCGAGTTCGAGCGGTTTGCGGGCAACGTAGGAGCCGAGGCTGTTGGTGAGAAACGTGGCCGGGCCGCTGTTCGAGCTGGTTCGGGAAAGAATCCGTCCGCGCACGTCGAGCGCCAAGCGGGCGCGGTGGGGGTTGGGGATCAGGCTCACCTGCACGTCGGTCGAGGTGGCCCGCCGCCCGTACACCGGCGTGCCCAGCACGATGTCGTTGACCGGCGCGACCTCCGGATCGCGCTGGGGCATCAGCCGGTTCAACAAGTCCTCCGAGACGGCGAAACGGACGTTCGCGTTCCGGTAGTGCATGGCCAGGCGGTCGGCCAGGGCGCGCTGGGCGTCCGAGTCGGCCAGGGTCAGGCGGTGGTAGTGGCGGGCGACCGGCCGGGCGTTGCCGCTGAGCCCTGTGCGCTCGTAGCGCTCCAGGTTCGCCAGCAATCGCCCGAAGTCCACCGGCGCGGCGGCCAGCCGGTGCAACCGGGCCCGAAGCTCGTCGACCGGCCCGCTGGTGACAAAACGTCGCTGGCGGGGGTCCATGGGCATTTGCGTCAACCGTTGAAGCGTTACTTCCGCCAGTTCGCGCCCCGCCGACTCGTCCTGGGCGCCTCGCTGGGCTGCCCGCTGCCGGAGCGCGTCGAGCAACAGGTATTCCCGCCATGCCTGGCCCACCGTCGTGTCGCCCACGTGCGCCTCGAAGCGATCCAGTGCCAAGGCCAGGGTGTTCCACTCGCAGGGGGCGTCGGCGGCGCCGTGCTCGAAAGCGCGGCCGAGTTGATCGGCAAACCGCCACACGTCGATCCGGCGCCGCAACGCATGGGCGGCCCGCTGCCATTGGGTGACCAGCGCGGGATCGGCCGCGTGATCGGCCAGGGCGACGGCCTCTTCGGCCGCCGCATCCAGGGCGTCTAACGCGTCTACCAGTGCCCCGGCATCGGCCACTTGGGCTTCCATGGCTGCCCCCAACGCTTCCATTTGCCGCCGTACCGCCACGGCCCAGGCCCGGCTTTCCGCCTGTTCGGCGAGATGCTCGATACGCTCGATCAGCGCCGTGGGGCTGTGCCAGGTCGGTCGGTTTGCCGTGTGGGCAGGCGGCGACTCCGGCGACTCCGGCGACGGCGAGGCAAAGTGGTCCAGCTCGCGGGGATACGGCTCCGAAGGCGGTTCTGCACCAGGCTCGTCCGGCAGCAGGTCGGCCGGCCTGGGCGCGGGCGCCGACGGGCTAGCTGCCATGAATTCGGAGTCGGGCAGGCGGGGGGCTGGGGCGCAATCCTGTTCCGGCACGTCGCCATCGTTGGGAACCGGCGCTCCGTCTTCCGGGGCGAGCACGATCGTGGGAAGGGGTTCGCCAACATCGACCTCGGGCTCCGCCTGTCTGCCCAAGGGAGGCGCAGGCTCGGCTTCAACCGGCAGAAGCCGGTCCGTAACATCGGAGGGCTCATGGAGCCACCGAACATCGGCGCTGGCGGGAAGGGTGCCGGGCGAATCCTCGAAGAGCACTCGCTCGCTCAGATCCTCCACGGCGGCTTGTCCCGGCGTAGTCAAAGTGTCCCCCGACGCATCCTTCGGAGCCGGCGCTCCATCCGCCGAAGCCTCGGCCTCCGCAGCGGGAGAGGCATCGACGCCCTCCAACCGGTCCATGGTTCGGGAATCGAGCAAGACGTTCGTCTGCCTTGCTGCCCGCCTAGCGGGTGGGGAAAAGGAGTAAATCAACGCGGCGCAGCACAGAACGCACAGGACCACGCCCGAAACGAATTCCCTCCAAAAAGCCATGGATACGTCCTCAAACGAGTTGTTCGTCCAACCGATGTAATCGACACAAGGTAACCGTTCACGGGGCAACGACGCAGTTTTCTCCGCGGTATGCGAAGGGGACAGTCTCCCTGTGAACGGCTACGACACAAGTAAACGTATCTGTAAGAATCGGCATCGAACGCGGAGGAGTACACCGGCATCTGGGGAAATCTCGACGCGGCCCGAATATTCCATGCGATCCGCTACGGTTTCTCGAAGAGGCCCACCTCGGCGGGGGGGTAACGCCGCACGTCGGCCAATTCGTGGCCGGGCAGGAGGGTGAAGTCGAACCGGCGGTCGGCCTCGACCACCAGAAGGCTGCCGCCGGGGGCCGCCTGGAATAGCCCGGAAATCAGCCCCACCATCTCGCCGGGCCGGTTGACGTACAGTTCGTAGGGGGGCGAGCAGAAGATGACCTGCGGCAGGGGGCCCAAGTCGGGGCCGCGGCGCCACCAGGTAAACGTGTCGGCCGGGACGATGTCGCACACCTCGCTGAGGCCCAACTCGGCCGCGCTGCGGCGGATGAGGTTGGCGGTGGGAAAATGGCGTTCAACCAGCGTCGCCCGCGCCGCGCCGCGGCTGAGCGCCTCCAGTCCCAACGCGCCCGTACCGGCGAACAGGTCGACCGCGTGCAGCCCTTGCACCGCCGGCCCGACCAGGTTGAAGATCGCCTCGCGGAGCCGGTCCTTCATGGGGCGGGTGCGCAAATCGCCGCTGTAGGCCAGCCGCCGCCCCCGCAGCCGGCCTCCGATAATGCGTACCTCAAGCGGCCGGTGGGCAGACCTACCAGGGGCATGCGGTTTGCGGTGACGTCGAAGCATGGGGCCTTCAGAGATACTCCATACGGTTTACCATGTCCTGTGCCGTCGTGCGGCTGAGGAAGGCGGCAAGGCGTCGTATCTTCTCGCCAATGGAACACCGCTGGTCCGGAAGAACGACAATGCCGCAATGGTCAATTCCCTCGTGTATATTCTCGCGATGCAAGCGAGCGAAGTGACCCACATTGAACGTGTAAATGCACCGTCCTCTCTCAGAGGCAAACACGAGTTGCTTCCGGTCGCTGGTGCCGTTGCGATTTGCCTCCCCTGTAGTCAGGACATCGAAACCGCGAGCGCGCAAGCCATGAATTACGGCCTTCTCGCCAGCGTCCTCGTCGACGTACAGGCGCAATTCGCTCATGAGGGTGGCCGGGGAAAGTTCTGATGCTGCAACTCGTCGTACAACACATCGGCGGCCGCGAGTTCCGATTCGATCTCGTCTCGATTCGCGTGGTAGTAGGCCAGAGCGGCATAGACCTGCCCTAGAGACAGGTGAGGGTATGTCTGGACCACTTCTTCCGGGCTTTGCCCTTGCTTATACAGAGTAGCGATACGATGAACGGTAATCCGCGTCCCGTCAATGCGGATCTGCCCCCCGCAGACGTCGGCGGTCCTGGTCAGCATCGCATCAAGTGTTATCGACATAGGCTAGCCTTTCTTGTGGAGGGGCTCATCACAGCCCGATGGGGGCGCATACGCCGTCCAAGCGCGGAGGGTTGATGCCATGGGGCGCGGACGGTTTGGACCACAGCGCCCATTGTGCTATTGTATCGGGATGCGCTCTGCCCACCAACCACGAAGGTCCCAATGACGCTGCTGCGGGTGCAGGAAATCTATTGACGCGCCTTTCGGGCGGTTCAGAACGGCGTTGGAGAAACGCACTGAACCGGGTATTGTGTTGTACGATGGGGGGAAGGCACAATTTCCAGGAGGTACGCAAGATGGGAAAGAAAGCTCGCAACGGAAAGCAGACATGGTCGCCAGTGGTTGCCGAAAAGGTGAAGGAACTGGCCGGGTTGATCAAGATGGAACGGTTCGGGGTGGAGGGGGTGCCCGAGGAGTTCACCTTTTC
>PWXP01000245.1 GCA_003561895.1 Planctomycetaceae bacterium
AACCCAATAACCTACCGAATTGCGTGGGATAGGCTTCCAGCCTGTCGCCGGAAAAGACAGGCTGGAAGCCTATCCCACGCTTGAAGTTCCCGGTAGTTTATTGTTTTACACCGCCTTACCCTCGTGTGTACGTGTTCACGTCGATAATCAGCGCGTCGAGGTAATCCCTTTCTGCCTTCAGGAAGACGCGCACCGAGGCTTCGAGACCGGCCGGATCGGCTCGTCGCACGGCATGGCCGACGGCGTGCAGCTCCCGATCGACCTGCACGTCGAGGTTGGTCAACTCCGACCGGCGGTCCTTCAACTGGAGCAGCTCGAACTGGCTGTTGCGAATGGTCGTCTGGCGGGCGGCGATGCTCCTGTGGTAGTGGCGGACATCGGAAAGCGATTCGCGCTGGTTGCGCAATAGCAGGCCGATCGCATTGGTCAGCCCGACCGTATCGACCTTCTCCCGCGTCCGGTCAAACTGATCCTCAACGGCCGCGAGATCCTCGTTCGTCTGCTCGAGCTTCTGAGCCGTCGTGACAATCAGTTCGGCAATTTCCTTGCGGCTGCTCCCGATCATAGGAGAGAAGCTCCTGCTCGAGGGCCTCGCGCCGGGCCAGGAGCTTCGAGCGGCGGGCGGCCGTCACGGCCGCCGGCTCGGGCGGAAGCGCCTGAAGCTGCCGGGAGACCTCGGCCAGGCGCTCCTGCGCTGCGGCGGCCAACCTCGGAATCTCCACCCGTCGACCCGCCCGCCGCCGCCACTCCGACTCCAATTCGGCCACCAGGCCCCTCAGTTCGGCCAGATCGTCCTCCTTGGCCAAGAGGGCTTGTTTCAGTTCGCCCAGGCTCGCCCCCGGAACGGCAGGCTCCGCCGATTCCGGCATCGCGGCCAGGTCGGCCCGGGTCTGGTCCAGTTCCTGCGGCGGCACGGCGGCCATCTGCGCGAACCGCTCGGCCTTCTCCCGCCAGGTTCGCGCCGATTCCAGCTCCTCCAGCGCCTGGCCGTACAACTCGCGCGCCTTGGCCCGCGCCGCCTCGTCCAACTCGGGCGAATCGTCGGCGGACCGGAACGCCTCCTGGACCGATTCCGAGGTGGGATACTCGATCAGCCCGGTCTGGGCGTTTCCCTGGGCCGCGGCGGGCGGTGGCAACAGTGCCAGCATTACTGCCATCGCCAGGGCAGCGCCGACAGACACCGCCCGGCACAGTGCATCGCACGCTTTTGCGGCCGGCAGACGTGTTCGCTTCAACTCCATTGCAACGGCTTCCGGCGCAACGACAGGGACCCTCCAAGACGACCCGTGATCTTATAACGGTATCAATCATCCAAGACAAGACCAACCCGCCGCCTCCCGCGCAGATATAAACCCGACCCCTCCGAATGCAGGCGGCTGGCCTTAGGCCCGACGACTACCGCTCCGGTCCGGGCGGGCGGCGCGGGGGGGCGGCGAGACGATGGCGGCGATAGGCCCCCAGTGCCTCGGGGAACGGCCCCAACGCCCGTTCGAAGATAGCGAGCGTGTACGCAATGGTCATGCCGTAATTGCAAATGGGCACACCCGCCTCGCGGCACCGGACGATGCGGCTGAGCATCTCGCGGCGGTTCCCCATGCACGCGCCGCAGTGAACCACAAGCTGGAATCCGTCAAGCCGGTCGGGGAAGTCGCGCCCAGCGGTGGTGACAAACTCCAACTCGCCCCCGACGTAACCACGCAACCACCGCGGGATCTTCACCCGGCCAATATCCTCGCCGATCGGATGGTGCGTGCACGCCTCGGCCACCAGCACGCGGTCGCCTGGCCGCAGCCGGTCGATGGCCAGTGCCCCTTCGACGAACGTGCTCAGGTCGCCCAACCGGCGAGCGAACAGGATCGAGAACGAGGTCATCGGCACACCGGGCGGCGTGTCCGACGCCACTTCGAGGAACGCCTGCGAGTCGGTCACCACCAGCGCGGGCGGCCGGGTGAGCCGCGCCAGGGCTCCCGGCAGCGCGCGCTGCTTCACGACCATCGTTTGGGCGTCGCCGTCGAGCAGGTCGCGGATCGTCTGCACCTGCGGCAGAATGAGCCGCCCTTTCGGCGCCTCCAGGTCAATCGGCACCACCAGCACGCACAACGCGCCCGGCGGCACCAAGTCGGAAACGATGGGCGGCGGGCGCAGCCATTCGTCCGGCACGATGCGCACCAGCGATTCCCGCAACTCGGCCATGCCCCGGCCCTCGGGGGCCACCGTCGCCACCCAGGGAACACCCTCGGCGTCGAGCCGCGCGAGCACCTCGGCGGGCGGCGCGCCCAGGTCGGCCTTGTTCAGCACCGCCACGGCGGGAACCTGCCGCTGGCTAAGCGAGTCGAGTATGCCCTGCTCGAAGTTGCCCCACTGCCCGGCCTCGGCCACGATCAGCCCCACGTCGGTGCGGTCGAACACCTGCCGGGTCTTCGCCAGCCGTTTCGCCCCCAGCGTCCCCACGTCGTCGACGCCCGCCGTATCGATGAACAGCACGGGGCCGAGGGGCAGCAGTTCCATGGGCTTCTCGACCGGGTCGGTGGTCGTGCCGGCTACCTCGGAAACGACGGCCGCCTCCTGCCCGGTCAGCGCGTTCAGCACCGACGACTTACCGGCGTTGCGCCGGCCGAACAGACCGATATGCAGGCGGAAGCTCCTCGGCGCGGCACGCATGGCTAGGCCAATTCCTCCAGCGCCGCGGCGTACGCGCCGTAAGCACCCTGGTCGAACAGCACGAACCGCACTCGCAACGGCTCCTCCGTCTCGCGCAGAAAGTCGAGAACGGTGCGCAGCGCCACCCGGGCCGCCTGGTCGGTCGGGTAGCAGTAGGCGCCGGTCGAAAGGGAGGGGAACGCGATGCTCCGGCAGTCGTGGTCGACGGCCAATTCGAGGCAGCGGCGGTAGGCGGCAGCGAGCAGGTCGGCCTCGCTGCGGTTGCCGCCGCTCCATACCGGCCCGACCGCGTGGATGACGTACCGCGCGGCAAGGTCCCCGGCGCCGGAGACCACCGCCGAGCCGGTGGGGCAACCTTCGGGGTATCGGGCGTCGGTTTCGGCCATGATGGCGGGCCCGCCCCGGCGGTGGATGGCCCCGTCAACACCCCCACCACCGGCTAGGCGGCTGTTGGCCGCATTGACAGTTGCATCGGTCGTTTCGTCGGTAATATCGCCCTGGTGCAATTCAAGGGCGGACCGACCTATTTCCACGCGCATGGCCTTCTCCTTTGCTGTGAAGGTATCCTCTCCCAAATAATGGCTGGCTCGCGACACTTTGGCAAGTCATAATAATTATAGAGTGCTTTCCTCGTGATACGCGCCGTCGCTATCCCTGTTGCAGTTCACGCTTTCGCGTGCCCAATGCCGCACACGCTTGGTTTGCACGCGGAAGCGTGAACTCCAACAGCCGCGCATTGAACGGCGTTGGGCGAACGTTTACACGCAACCGCAGGTTATCCATGTCGAACAAAATACTTCCTATGCGGATCGGCGTCGTGTGTCTCGCCGCCCTGCTGCTGGCCGTCCCCTGCTACCCTCGCGACATTTTCGTCAGCAACACCGCCGGCGACGACCGCTCCGACGGCCTTGCCCTGCACCGGGGGCCCGACGGCAGCGGGCCGGTCCGCACCATCGGCCGCGGCCTGGCGCTGGCCAAGCCGGGCGACCGGATCGTGCTCGAAAACACCGACCGCCCGTATCGCGAGAGCATCAGCCTGGCGGGCAGTCGGCACAGCGGATTCCCCGACCGGCCGCTGACGATCCTCGGCAACGGCGCCACGCTCGACGGCTCGGCCCCCGTGCCGCCCGAGGCCTGGAAACACTACCGCGGGGCCGTCTTCCGCTTCGAGCCCCCGCGGAAGGGCCGGGCGCAACTGTTCCTCGACGGCCGCCCCGCCGTTCGGGTGATCCCCAAGTTCGGCGCCGACCGTCCCCCGGAACTCGAACCGGGCGAGTGGTCGTATCTGGACGGCTGGATCTACTTCTGCGTCGATGACGACAGGCTGCCGCCCGATTACGACCCCAGCTATGCCCACCGGCCGGTCGGCATCACCATGTTCCACGTCGATCGCGTGGCCATCGTCGACCTGATCGTGCAGGGCTTCCACCTCGACGGCATCAATGCTTACAACAGCGCCCGCGAAATCTACCTTGGCGGGCTCATCTGCCGGGGCAACGCCCGGGCGGGCATCGCCGTCGGGGGCGCGTCGTCGGTGACCATCGAGGCCTGCCTGGTGGGCACCAACGGCGAAGCCCAGGTGCTCACCCTGCCCTACTCGCAGACGCGCATCGACCACTCCGACCTGCTGGGCGACACGGCCCCCGCCTGGGTCGACCGCGGTGGCGACGTGTGGATCGACGGCGACGAAGCCCATGGCGGCGCCGACGAAATTACGCCCGAGTGAGCCGGTTTGGGGGCGGCCGACCGCCCGGCTACCGGCCGAGCTTGTGCAAGAGGTAGGTCATATTCCGGGCCAGGTTCTTCACGGTTTCCATGCCTTCCTCGTCGGCGGCCACTTCACCCCTCTCCCGCCCAATGGCCACGTTCCAGTAAGTGGAGCCGGGCACGAACATCTCGTTGATCAGGAAAAAGTAGTTCAGTTGGGCGAAGGTGAAGTTCTGCCCGGCCCGACGCGCCACGGTAACGGCGGCCCCCACCTTGTGCCGCAGGAAATTGCCGCTGAAGCGGGCGACATAGCCGACCCGGTCGAGCAGGGCCATCGTCTCGGGCGTGGCGGATCCGAAGTAGACGGGCGAGCCGACCAGGATGCCGTCGGCGGCCATGAACTTCTCGATCAGGCCGTCAAAGTTCGGGTCGTCCTGGACGCACCGCGGAGGGGCGGTGCCCATGCATCCCCCGCACGCGGTGCATGGTTTGATCGGCCGTCCGGCGAGCGAGAGCAGCTCGGTTTCCGCCCCCTCGTGCCGGCAAACGTCCAGCGCGGTTTCGACGAGTAACTCGGTATTGCCCCCTTCGCGTGGACTTCCGGAAATTCCCAATACTCTCATCTGTTCCTCCTGGAACCCTTCAGGTTAGTGGCGGAGCGGAATTACCGACAGGATGGGCCGTTCCGGCCGTTGGGCCCACGGCGGACGGGAATGCCCATCCTGCGGCGTGGTGATTGGCCCTCCGCCGCTCGCCGGCGGGGTTGCCTCTTTTGCGTACGGGTTGCTTCCTCCCGGTCGGCCAACCGGGGCTACGTTGAACGAATACCCGGTAGTTTACCAGCGAGCGATTGTGCATGCCAGGAACCCGTCTGCTAAGGGGAGCGTTCCCGTTTTGCAGGAGCTATGCGGCGTTTGCCAGTGGGGTTGCAAATGCTTTGCTGGTCAGGACTTGCCAGTGTTTCGACTTGTAGTACGTACGCAATAACAGCATCTGTTCCGCGTGCTCTTCGAGCCAGAAGATACCCGCTCCCTTCAGTC
>PWXP01000523.1 GCA_003561895.1 Planctomycetaceae bacterium
CATGACCGCCTCGGCCACGCGGTGCCGGATGTTGTAGGGCATCGAGCAGCAGTCGAAATGCTCGGCGAACCGCTGGAAGGCGACGAAGAACCACTTGGGCTCGAAGTGGCTGCCGAAGCCGGTGAAGCGGATTTTGCCCTGTTGCTTGAGCTTGTCGAGCGCTTCGATCGAATACGACATATCCCAGTAGCCCGACTGCGGCGTCACGTTCACCTCGTTGCTCAGCAGCAGTACGTCGATGCAGTCGATTTGCCACATGCGTAGCCGGTCCTCGGTCCACTTGAACGCCTCCTGCTTGTCGGCCGGCACGCCTTTCATCTTGTGCGAGGGGCGGACGCAGATGACGGCCTCGTCGCGGCGCCCCAGGCGTTTCAGCGCCTCGCCGGGAATGGTCGATTCCAATTCCGGGGTGCAGGAGTCGAAGAAGTTCACCCCCATGTCGAGCCCGGCGGCGATGATCTCGACCGCCTCGTCGATGGTTACCCGGCGGTATGCATCGCCGTCGGGCACGCGTTTGTAGGACCAGCTATGGCCGCCGAAACCGATTTCGGACACCGACAGTTCGGTGCGGCCGAGCTTGCGGCGGCGCACCCGTCCCTCGACGGGCTCGTCGGCCGCGGCGCCGCTCACCTGGCCGAGCGTGCCGCCTCCGACCGCGCCGGCCGCCACGCCGCGGCCGAGTTGCTCGAGAAACTTCCGGCGGGTGGCATCGCTATGGTGATTGTGGCAGGGTTCATGGGGATTCATAGACACCCTCCTTACGGGCAGTACGTATCCGTTTGCGAATCAGTAAGAATTCCATGGCAAGTAAGCGTCGGCAGCAACGTGTGTGTCAATCTCCCGCTGGTCGTTCAGCGAGAGTTCACAGTCCGCACGCGCCAATTGCAGCGCTGCTAACTCCCGGCTTACCCCAAAATGGTCCGTTGCTTCGTTGATGACCTGCCGCGCTACCATGCATTGCTCGAACCGCAGCCGCAGGCCGAAGCGAGGACACAAGAACTCGGCCGCGAAGGCATTGGCCCGTTGTTCGGCGGTCCGGTCCATTGCGCCGCCCACCACGGCAGTGAGCGGCAACACGTCCTCGCGGTCGATCAAGAGATGACACAGTTCGTGTGCGGTTGTCGCGCGTTCGGCGCCGATGTTGGCGACGTGTTTCTCATGAACGTTCAACACAACCCACGGCTTGGTGGAATGCCCCCAGACCGCCACGGCGTCGAGCAACTCCGAATCAAACGGCCACCGTTCGATTGCCACGTCGAGTTCGCGCAGCAACCGTTCGGGTTCCGCGCGTCCGCAGCGATCGGGAAAGAGGTCCCGGTCGTGGCGCAGCATAAGCGCCAGCTTCTGACCTTGCTTATACGGGGGGATACGATCAATCAAGCTTTCGAGTTCGTCGCGCAGCCGACGGCTCAGATCGTCTAGTAGCGTGTTCCGGTATCCCGTATCGCGCGGAAGGTGCTGCAGCAAGCGCCGCATCGTCCAGGCAGGCGCAAGCCCTTTGCACCGATAGATCAAGTCGAGGGCGCGGTTGTCGTCGAATCGGGGGGACAGAGGATCCTTAAACACGTCGTCGAAGGCCCGATCGCCGGCCAATTCCGCCAACCGGTCCGGCGCTTCGTTGGTAAGCAGCGGCACCGCGTCCTCGAAGCCCATCTCGTCTCGCCCATTCCACGCGATTCGCGCCTCGACCGAGCGTGTGTCGCTCAACCCGGCAATCCGCTCACACAGGTAGTCGCCGAGAGCCGTGAGTGTTGACAATTCAACCTCGAGGGGGCGGCGTCGGACATCATTGTTTGCTTCGACGATCGCCACACGGCCCTCACGCACGAACCAGAGGTCGGAAGCAACGCAGCCATGGAGGGCATAGGCCAGATTATGACTACTACGGAATGCGTATAGCGTTTCTTCTTCCGCGGCGGGATCCATTCCCGGCTGCGACCATCGCCGCTCCAGTTCCTGCGGCAGTCCGGACGGTTTGACGGGCGCAACCCTGAACGGATAACCGGGTTCGTAGCGCAGGTAGCGCCAATTCCACGCGAGGTGTTCGAGAAGCTCGACCCAATACCACTCCACGCCGAGCACGTTCCCGCCGGAGCCCAATCGTCCCCAGACCAGGTCTTCGCCAAGCCATGCCGTCAGGCGACCGAATGTTGCCATGTCGGCCCGCGCTTCCTGCACTTGGTCATGAAGCACGAGTTCGAATTGGAGCCCGGCGGGGTCCCCCGCTCGAAACGTCAAGTCTTTCCGAGCAGACACTTTCGAATCTCCTTCTCACAGCCGCGCTTTCGTGCCAGCGCGAGAATCGCCATTCGCGTGTGTTTCGGCAATTCCCTGGCTCGTCCGGGGAATTCGGGGAATCCATGGCATGAAACCCCGGGAACCGTCCAAGTGGCGCGGTAAAGTGTGCCGTTGTAAACATTCAGAATCATCTTCGGATACGTTCGATTCCATCGGTGCGGGATCACGTGGATTGCATCGGGATCATTAAGCAGAGCGTCGGCCTGTTCGAGGGACATTCCCGATGGGCACTTTCCGATAACTTCGCCGCCATCGCCTGCGACAAAGCCGGCCTCGGCTCCGGTCCACCTTCGCTTGTGCTTGTTTCGCGGATCCGGCTCGTACCTCCAACCCATCCTTTCGTCCTCCCCAAAAGCGCGAGCACCCTCCGTAGCATTATACCCCATACAGCAGCGAACTCCTATGAGGGGCGCCAATTCGGATGCAGTTATCATGGGGGCGCCCCTGGAATCCGGCGGCGGTAAGCTGCTTCGTTCGCCGATATCCAATCCCCACGGACGACGTCGGACAAGGGACGGAGGTCTGCCGTACCTGTCAGTACAGCCGCCCGAACAGCGTGACCGGCTCGGCCCGCTCGATCATAACCTCGACCAACTGCCCGGCCAAGGCGGTGGGCCCATCGAATACGACGATGCGGTCGCAGGCCGTGCGGCCGGAAAGCTGCCGGAGCGGGCCGGTTTGCCCGCGTTTCCGGGCGGTCTTGCTCGGGCCCTCGACCAGCACCTCGACCCGCCGGCCTACGAAACGCTTGTTGGCTTCCAGGCTGACGGCGTTCTGCACGGCGAGCAGTTCGTTGTTGCGGCGGCGTTTCACTTCCTCGGGCACGTCGTCGGCATATCGTTCGGCGGCCGGGGTGCCGGGCCGGGGGCTGTACTTGAAGATGAAACTGTTCTTGAACCGCCCTTTGCGCACCAGGTCGACCGTCTGCTCGAAATCGGCCTCCGTTTCGCCGCAGAAGCCGACGATGAAATCGCTGGTCGCCGCCGCGCCGGGGACCGTCTCGGCAATCCGCCGGAGCATGTCGCGGTAGAACCCGGCCGTGTAGCCGCGTTTCATGCGGGCGAGCACCGCGTCGGAACCGCTCTGCGCCGGCACGTGCAGGTAGGGGCATACTTTGTCGAGATCGCGCACGGCGGCCAGCAGGTCGTCGGACATCGACTTCGGGTGGTTGGTTACAAAGCGGATTCGCCGCAAGCCGCTAATTTCGTTGAGCCGGCCGAGCAGGTCGCTCAACTGGAGGGTGGTTCCCTCGCTGGTGTCGGCGTACTGGTTCACGGCCTGGCCCAGGAGGGTTACCTCCAGGCAGCCCCCCGCAGCCAGCCGACGCACCTCGGCGACGATTTCCCGCGCCGGGCGGCACTGTTCGGGGCCGCGGACACTGGGCACGACGCAGTACGTGCAGAAATTGTCGCAGCCGAACATGGCGCGGACCATGGCCTGGGGGGCCGCCGGGCGGGACGGGGGAGCGGCGAAGTCGGCCCGGGCGAAGCTGGCGGCCACCTCCGCCCGGCTACCCGAACTGCGGTCGGCGCTCAGCGCCACGTGCGGCCCGCCGCCCCCGGCGGCCCGTTCGATCAGTTCGGGCACGCGGCTGATCTGTCCCGGGCCGACGACCAGGTCGACGTGCGGGGCGCGCCGAAAAATCCTCTCGCAGTCCTTTTGGGCCATGCAGCCCAGCACGCCGATAATCGTTCCCGGCCGTTGGTCCTTCAGGTGCTTCAGCCGGCCGAGGGCGCTGTAGACCTTGTCCTCGGCGTGCTGGCGCACGCTGCACGTGTTGAACAGCACCACGTCGGCCGCGCGGCGGGCACCGGCCAGTTCGAAGCCGGCCTCTTGGAGGGCGGCCGCCAGCAGCTCGCTGTCGAGCACGTTCATCTGGCAGCCGAGCGTTTCGATATACACGCGACGAGGCATTGGTTTATGCCGATTTCCTCCCGATATCCTCGAAGGCCTTCCGCTCGCGCTCGGCTTCCACGGCCTTCTTCTCCCGCTTGACCTCCTTGCGGAACTGTTCAATCAACTGGTCGCGCCGCTTCGTCATCAGGCGCACCAGGGCCCAAACAGCCACGAAAGCGGCCGCCACCAGCAAGACAACGTCGAAGACCTTCATGGTTCCACCACCTATCAGGCTTTTGGCACATCTTCCATGCGAGCGGCAGGAACGAACGCCGGCAGGGACCGCGGCGGGTCCTGCTTTCGGCCGGCCGGATCAAAGGGGCAGGTCGTCGAGCGACTTCGCGTCGAGCACCGCCAGCAGCGCGTCCAGCCGTTCCGCTACGTCTGCACGAAGTCCACCAGCAGACTCCGCCGCGCCGGGTCGCGGGCCGCCCCGAATATCCACCGCAAGAAGTCCGCCTTCAACCACACCCGCTCCCTACGATTATAGTCCCTCTTGGCCATCGGGGCAAAGGCCAGCGGGTTTGCCGAGCCGAGTTCCACCCCTGCGGCTTCCGCCGGTGGTTGACGCCAACACAAAATGGTAGTACCGTACCGCAATAATCCGACCCGGGAGACCACCACCCGTTATTCTCACATACGCCCATCGGAGGGGCTTGCTATGGCCAACGGAAGGATCTTCTCGTTCTATCAGAAGCTCGATGCCGACGCGCGGCACGTCATGCAACTGTGCGCTTTCGCCGAATGCGCGCTGAACCGCAGGGAGATCGCGGCGTTTTCCGGGCAGGTCGGCTGGACGGACGGCAAGGGCAAGCGGCCGGCCGCCACGGCCATCAGCCGGATCGTCACGAAGCTGGAGCGGCAAGGTCTACTCCTGCGGGCTTCGTATGGCAGCATGGACGTGCACGACGCGCTCGTCGATCTGGCCGTGCAGGACTCGATTCGCCAGGGGTGGTTCGGCAAGCTCAAAGCGGCCGCTAAACGGCGGTCGAACCGCAGCTACTACACCTATCACCGGCGCCAATATGTTCGCGATTTGCGGATCGCGTTCTACGCGGGCGAGGTGTCCGAGTTCCAGTCGTTGCTGAAAACTGCCAGGAAGAACGGGGAAGTGCGATTGCTCCATCCGTTCAGCCGCGACATCTTCGATTCGCTCGACCCCGCCTTGCAGGAGTGGTATCTTCTGGAAACGGTGCCGGAGGCCATCCTCG
>PWXP01000456.1 GCA_003561895.1 Planctomycetaceae bacterium
CCGCTACGCGGTGCGGCGGATCGGGTATTGATTCAATGCCTCAACGAGGCGTTCCATGCCGACCGATCGGGAACCTTTCACCAGGACGGTGTCGCCCGGAAGGATGGCCTGACCCAGGTACGGCAAGGTCTGTTCGAGTGTGTTGCAGGGGATGGCCCGCGCCGGCGGCATGCCGGCCGCGCGGGCGCCGCCGACGACGTAGCGGGCAAACCGTCCGCACGCGATGAGCAGGTCGGCGTTGCCCACGGCGACGCTCTGCCGGCCGAGTTCCCAGTGCAACCGCGGCGTTTCGTCGCCCAGTTCGTCCATGTCGCCCAGCACGACGATCCTTCGGCGCGGCGCGTCCAGGTCGGCCACCAGTTCCAGCGCGGCCCGCATGGCCGTGGGACTGGCGTTGTAGGTATCGTTGATGACGGTCGCCTCGCGGATTTCCAGCACTTCGCACCGCATGGCCACCGGTCGATAGTCGTGCAAGGCGGCGGCCATCTCGTCGAAGTCGAGCCCGAGCAGCCGGCCGACCGCAATCGCGCACAGGGCCGAAGTGAGATGATGGCGACCCCAAACGGGGATGTCGAACCGGCACCCCTCGGCGAGGAAGCGAAGCCGCCCGCGGGTGGTCGCCACGTCTTCGGCCTGCAAGTTGCAGTGGCGGTTCGTGCCGACCCAGGTGACCGGCGCGGGGCAACGACCGGCGGCCCGGCGCAGCCAGGGATCGTCGCCCAGGACGGCGTGCCCGTCTTCAGGCAACGCGGCGAGCAGTTCGGCCTTCGACTCGGCAATGGCCTCCCGGCTGCCGAACCCGGCCAGGTGCGCCTCGCCAAGCTGGGTAATCACCCCCAGCCGCGGCGTGCACAGCCCGGCCAGGGCCGCAATTTCGCCCCGGCGGCTGGCGCCCAATTCCAGTACGGCGTAGTCGTGGTCCGGTTCCACGCCGAGCAGGCTCAAGGGCAGTCCGACGTGGTTGTTGTAATTGCGCGGGCTGGCCACCCCGCGCAGGCGCGAGCCGAGCACGGTGTGGATCATCTGCCGCGTGGTGGTCTTGCCCACACTGCCGGTCACGGCGATGGGCGTCCCGCAAAACCGGCTGCGGCACCAGGCGGCCGCGTGCCACAGCGCGGCGTGCGCGTCGTCGACGCAGATGGCCCAACGGTCGTCGGGCACTTCGAAGGAAGCGGCGGCCACTACCCCGGCGGCCCCCCGGGTGAAGGCGTCGGGCACGAACGCGGCCCCGTCGCGCCGGGGACCGCGGAGGGCCCAAAAAACCTCGCCGGCCGCTAGCGTGCGCGTATCGATGCTCACCCCCCCGAGCGGCTGCTCCGCCATACCGGGTGCATGACGGCCGACTTTCCATCGGCCTTCGATCGCGTTGCACAATTGCCCGACGGTGGTCATGGTCGTTCGCGGATGCCCGAGGGGACGTGGGGTTGTTCGGTATAAAGCCACTGGCGCGCGATTTCGGCGTCGTCCATGGGAACGCGCCGGCGGCCGACGATCTGGAAGTTCTCATGCCCCTTGCCCGCAATCAGTACACAGTCGCCCGGCCCGGCCAGGGCGAGGGCCTGCCGGATGGCCTCGGGACGCTCGACCGCAACCAGCACGTCGGCCAGGCGATCGACGCCCTTGAGCACGTCGGTGAGGATGGTGCGGGGGTCTTCGCTGCGCGGGTTGTCGCTGGTCAGCACCACGCAGTCGGCGTTCTGCTCGGCCGCCCGGCCCATCAGCGGGCGCTTTCGCCGGTCGCGGTCGCCGCCGCAGCCGAACACGCAAATCAACCGGCCGCCCGTGGCCTGGCGCAGCGTCCGCAGTACCTGCCGCAGGGCGTCGGGCGTGTGGGCGTAGTCGACGAACACCCCGAACGGCTGCCCGCACTCGATGCGCTCCAGCCGTCCGGGTACGTGCTCGGCCGCCTCGAGTCCGCGGGCGATCGTCACCAGGTCGACGCCGTAGCCGAGCCCGACCGCCGCGGCGACCATGCAATTGTAGATGTGGTGGGTGCCGATCATCCGCGTACGCACCGGCACGGTTTCGCTACCGGCCGAGAGCAGGAAGGTCTGCTCGCTGAGGAGTTGCTCGACGGGGGTGGCGGTAATCTCGGCAGGCGAGTAGATGCCCACGGTCAGCACCGGCCCGTCCAGATCCGGCAGTTGCGCCGCCGAGATGGGATCGTCGGCATTGATGACGGCCAGTCCCTCGGGCGGCAATTGCCGCAGCAGCCGCGCCTTGCTCAGGCGGTAATCGGCCAGCGAGCCGTGGTAGTCGAGGTGGTCGCGGGTGACGTTGGTCAGGCAGGCGGCGTCGAACCGGACGCCGGCTATACGCTGTTGGTCGAGCGCGTGGCTGGAGACCTCCATGACGCCGTGGGAGCAGCCGTTGCCCGCCATGCGCCCCAGCCAGGCGGCAAGCTGGTCGGCCGGTGGGGTGGTCCAGGCGGCGTCGGCGGCTTCGTTGCCGTCGAAGTAGCCCAGCGTGCCCAATACACCCACCTTATGCCCCGCCCGCGAAAGCACGCCCGCAATGAGGCAGCTCGTCGTGGTCTTCCCGTTGGTGCCGGTCACGCCGATGAGCTTCAGTTGCTCGCTGGGGTTCCCGGCCAAGGCTTGGCACAGGCGGCCGAAGGCCTCGCGGGCGTTGGGTACGCGGACGGCAGGGACCGCCAGGTCCGAAAGCGGCCGCTGCGAAACCACCGCGGCGCACCCCCGGGCTATGGCGTGACCGATGTAGTCGTGCCCGTCGGCCCGTTCGCCCTCAATGGCGACGAACAGGTTGCCCGGCTCGACACGGCGGGAATCGCACGCGCAGCCGGTCGGGACGATGTTGCCGAGGAAAGGGGCTTCCCCGGCCGGCAACAACGCTTCGAAATTCGCCGGATGTCCTGCTAGGGGACATGCTTGCATCGCCTGCGGCCTCCATGCCTTGGCTGGTGCGTTCTTGTGAAAACAACGGGCGGATTGTTCCGATTTCCGCCGTTTCGGTCAAGGCGAAATTTCAGCCCCCATCATGAGGGGGGGCGTTTCAGCTTTTGCGCGCTTTGGCAACGGGCCAAAAAGACCAAAACCGCTTGGCCCAATCAGCGACCGTTTCTGCCGCGAAAATGGGACGGTCCCCTTCGCATAAAGCCGAAAAAACCTAGCCGTTCACAGGGGACTGTCCCCTTCGCATACCGCGGAGAAAACTGTGTCGCCGCCCCGTGAACAGTTACGAAAAAACAATGGCCCGGCGGGCCTGATCGGCTCGCCGGGCCTTGCGCTTCCAACCAGGTTCGACCGGACCGACCGCTCTCCTCTGGGGCATACGTCGTTGCTAGATTCCCCTTTCGGGTTCCGTCTCGGGTACCTCGGCGGGCCTTTCTCCTCGGGGCCTCCGGGACCGTTCCGGCCGGGCTTCGCGCGCTTCCGGCCGCGGCCGTCGCCGGCGCTCCGGCCGGCGCACGTCGGGCCGCTCCGGCCGGCGTTCCGGCCGGCGCACGTCGCGCCGCTCCGGCCGGCGGGCGTGAGCATACCGCCGCACCATGTGCGCGTGCAGCCGGCGCATACCGGCCTTGAACTCCTCCAGGCTCAGTTTGCCGCTCCCGTCGCGGTCCATCCGCTCGAACAACGCATTCAAGTCCGGCCAGGGGGGCCGCCTGGGTGCCGTGGCCGGCCGACGTCGCGGGCTGATACGGCTCGGACGCCGTGGCGCCTCGGGCCTTTCGCGCCTGGCACGGCGCGCCCGGGCCGCCGCCTCTTTCCGCCGCTCGGCACGCCGCTCCCGCACTACCTCCACGGCTGCCTTGAACTCCTCGCGGGTTACCTTGCCGTCGCCGTCCTCGTCGGCCTTGGTAAGCATTGCTCTCAGGCGTTCGGGCACCCTTTCAGACAGTTGGTCCAACACGATCACCCCGTCGTCGTCGGCATCGAGCCGGTCGAACAGCCGCATCGGGTCGAACTGCCGCTGCGGTCGTTGGGGCGCGCGACGGCGTTGTTCCGGACTCTCCGCCCAGGCCGTCATGGCGGCGAAAACGACCGCACCGGTCGCCAATGCCGCAAGAATCATCCGTTGCATTACGCATCTCCTTGAAACAGGGAAGGGAATTGGGAGAAACATCCTACTACCCTTATAAACCGCGCAACTGGGCACAGGTTCCGCTGGTCTTGCTTGGACAGAAAAGGAAAGCGCCGCTTCGGACGTGGGCAACCGGAGCGTTCGGCGGTCGAGGGCGATCGCTCTTGCGGGTGGGCTGCAGTAACCTGCAGGTGGCATACCGAAGATCGCCCTTGTCCATTTTCCGAACTCTGCCTATAATCCGCAGTTGGAGGAAATGCCGGGAGCGGTTCGGCACACCGACGTGATGTTTCGCCCGCAAGCCGCCCTCGGGATGCTTGCGGCAGGAGCAACCTGTTGGTTTGCCTGTCTGGTGAACCGAGAGGGGTGGTCGTGCGTAAACAGAGCAAGGCCGACGTCATGGGGGCTTCCGATCCGATTCCGGCACGGAATGGACGGACAGCCCGGTCCGCGACGACGGAGCGCCCACGTCGGCCCGTTGGGGCCGGGAACGGGTTGCCGAAAAGCGACGCCGGTTTTCACAACGCAACCCGGCCGAGAACCCTGTACCGTCACATGCGTTACAGGGCGTCGAGAACCGGAATTCGTTACCAAGCGGGCTCCGGGGTTTGCCCTAATTCGTCGGCGCGCAGGCATCCGATGACAGCAAAGCACGCATCTTCCCGTTTCCCATTTGCTTTGTATGTCGTGACGGATGCCAAACGCGATGCCGAAGGACGACGAGGTAGACTTTCAAGGATGGAACAGGGCCTCGCGCGAGGAGACTAATCGAATGCACGTTTACGGTTCTACTCATGTACACGGTCCTCAGTCGGTCAGCGCGCCCCATCACGGGCGGGAACCGGCGCAAGCGCCTTCCGCCGGGCGTGCGCCCGCTGCCGACCAACTGAGCATTTCCGACGCCGGCAGCAAGGCGGCCGAGGCGGCAGGCTTGGTCGACCAGGTGAAGCACTTGCCCGAAGTGCGCCAGGAGCGAATCGATCAGATTCGCGCCCAGATTGCCGGGGGCACGTACGAAACCCAGCAGAAGCTCGATCTGGCCGTCGAGCGGTTGCTCGACGAACTCGGTTAGCCGGACGCGTCATGCCGGACACCTTCTCGCTCGGACCGGTCGACGTGAAACTCACGCCCACCGAGCGCTTCCTGCAATTCCTGCAGGGCCGGGGCAAACGCCTCACACGCCAGCGGCGGCTGATTGTCGAAATGGTGTTCAGCCACCACGATCACTTCGACGCCGAAGAGCTGATCGACCACCTCCGCCCGCTCATCGCGGCGCGGCAGGTCAGCCGGCCGACCATCTACCGCACGCTGGGCGAACTGGTCGAAGCCCGCATGTTGCGCTCCA
>PWXP01000348.1 GCA_003561895.1 Planctomycetaceae bacterium
AGCACCACGGGACCGCCGGTTCGCTGGTCGAGGGCCAGGTACACTTCGCCCATCCCGCCGGTGCCAAGCAGCCGCTTGACCTCATAGCGACGGTCAACGGTCTGACCGGTCAGGGATGGGGTTCGGTCGGGTGGCATGATTCATCTGCCGCCGGTGAACACGGGTCATTATCATGGAAAAGGCACCTGCGTCGTCCATGGCCGCAGCCGAACACTTCGTTCCAGTGTACCACGACCGAAACCGGAAGTGCAGCCCCGGCCAGAAAAGTGCCTCTCTCTGGGTGGACCGCGGTCGGCTTACCCTGTCGATCCTGCGGAATCGGAAAGGTTTTCCGACGATTTCCGAGGGGTTCGGCACTATTCTTGGGGCGCTCAACCCAGCACTGCCCAGGCAGGGGAGCCTCCTGGAGCAATTCGCGCGTATATCGGGCCGGCAGGCGCGGGGAACCGCCCGCAGAAGCACTTTCGTAAGCTCCCGCCACTGCGGAGCCGTAATCCGGCGTGCCCAAGCCCATCGAGACGGCGCTGAGGATTCCAGGTCGTTGTCCTCGTCGTCGCCTGGTTCTTCCAGGCTGCCTGTGGCCGCTCGCTTGGCTAGGTGGTCGGCGAACACAATTACCGGCTCCTCCTCGTCTCGGAATATCTGCGTAAGTCTTCCCACTTGCCAATGTCGCTCCGCCACCAACGCCGAGCAACGGAGATCCAAGTCCTTTAGGTGGCAGACCATGAACTGCTTGCCCGGGGCCGGCCGAAAGACGCCCTGGACGAGCCGGCGGGTTTCCGCCAATTCGGGCGAGTACGCGTCGAGCCGCGGGACGGTCCGATAACGGATCGACAACCGCTGCTGCGCGTCGATTTCCCCAAAGGCTCGTTCCAGCCTAGCCGCGCGAACGAGTTCGCTCCAGGCCCGTAACTGCAGGTGACCGCAAGTAAACACACCCCAATGGTCGGGGTCCGGCGATACGCGCCCCTTGTCGTCCAGCGGTCGCTCCATCGGCCGCTGGTTGATGTCATACAGCCTTTCCGCCCGGTAGCTCAGCCACTCCCGGAGCTTGCCTTCCTTCCACCGGACAGATCCGGACTCGTCTCGGGCAACCTGTTTCTCTTCGCAATGGAAGCACTTGCTTACCCGACCGTCCCTCGCGAGCAGTTCGGAGCTTTGCCGATAGTTGTGCTGGATCGCACGCTGGAGTTTCGCCGCGCGCTCCAGCGAAACCCTGAGCGTGCTCCCGGGACTGCCGACTGCGATCGCCCCCTGGACATCCAGCCCGTGCCCGAGAGGGCCGAAATAGTAGGCGACTTCTGTTGGGATATGGCTTCGCCGCAGGAATGCGTCGATTCGGCGTTCCAGTTCGTGGTAGATTCGCAGGAGCACCATCGGCGGCAGGTCGTGCTGCACCGGGACCGGTAGAGTGCCGCCCGACTCCGGCGGTTCCGAGATCCCGTACGCAGGTGCCAGTTTCTCCAGGGATCGGCGACGAGGGTGTACGCCATGCGATGCCAGCCGGTACCGCTGATCGAGTAGGTCGATATCCCGGAACCGCGAGGCGCGCGAAATGTTCCACAGGAGTTCCTGGCCGGCCGGTGCTGACGGCTGGCAGGGCGGGTTGCACCGACTGTGCCGCCCAGAATGGGGGCTAGAAGGTGCCAGTTACTTTGTTCACTGGCAATTGTAGCATGAACGCTACATAGGTCAATAGGTCATTTTCAGATTTCGACCGGGGTAGACACCTGACGGAGACAATCCGCGGGCACTTGGAGAGCATCGGCAAGAGAGTAGAGGGTATCGGCACCCGGCATAAGGTGCCCGTTTTCAATGCGGCTGAGCGTGATTCGAGACACGCCGGCTTCTTTTGCAAGGTCTTCCTGTGACAATTCAGCGGCCTTGCGCAACCGGGAAACGTTGTAGCTGATAGCCTTCCGCAGTTCTTTATCGTCGATCATTTCCATGCCTCTATTGTAGCACGGAGGTTACAGGCTGACAATATAAGCCGACTGGGACGGGTGAACAAAGCACCGGCAAGACCGCACTTAGCGCCCCAGTCGGCACAAGCGAGGGCGAGGGGACTCGAACCCCCAACCACTGGATCGACAGTCCAGTACTCTAACCAATTGAGCTACGCCCCCGGAGCGTCAAAAATGCAATTATACCTCCATTAGATCGGTCTGCAAGAGGCCCCGCCTTTTGTTTTTGAAATTGGCTGTTCTGTTTCTAGGTGCCGGCCTCCCCGGCTGACGATTTGTGTGATTGTTCACGGGGCGGCGGGGACAGTTTTCTCGGCTATATGGGAAGGGGACAGTCCCATTTTCGCGGCCACAACGGTACCTCATTGGGCCAAACGCTCTTGGGGCCGCGAAAATTGGGACAGTCCCCCTGTGAACGGTTACCGATTTGTGAACTAGACTTTAGTGGCCGTTCACGGAAGAGCCACTTTGTGTACCGTGGACTCGATACGGCGCCCGGCAGCGACCACGGCTTGGCCGTACCAAGCGGCGCAGACGGGGCCGTGAAGGTCGCCAACCACCCCCCAACGGAAGTAACCATGGAACACCTCTTGCGAACTCTCCTGCGTACGATTGACCGGCTGGGACCCACCGAATGGGCCGTAGCGCTGGGTGCGGCCATTGTCATCGGCTTCGTTTGCATGCGGGGCTTCGGCTCGCGCTCCAATTACTAGCGCGGATTATTCACGATAGGTAGAGTGGGTCAAACAAGCCGCTTCTTTGGTGGGTCGGGTGGGCGCGGAACCGGCTTTTCCCGCACAATCGGCAAAATCGCCATAATAGGTCAAGGTTTCCTTGCCCGAATTGCCGAAGAACTCTCTGGAGAGGCCGATCTCTCGCCGTCTCCTTGTCCGTTGCGCCAGTTCGGTTCGTCTTCTGGGAAAGAAAGAGCATGTTTATCCCCGTTCGCTCATGGAAGCTTGCGACGATTTGCACTATGGCGGTAGCCTTCGGTTCGGCGGGGCTCGCCGAGGAAGAGGACGTGTGGAGCCACTTTGCGGTGGGGCAGGCAGCCTACCAAGTGAGCGAAGACCCGTTCGAAGTGGAGCCCGAAACGTTGCCCGCGCCACCCGGGCTTCAGCAGCCGCAGCCGATGCCGCCGGATCCTGCGTACGAAGTACCCGAGCCGGTGCCTCCCACGCGTCGCGTGCGACCGCCTGCCCCGCTGGTGCCGCCGTATGCCGATGCCGAGCCGCCCCCGCCCGGCCCGCCGGGGCCGGAGGTGTGCCAGCCGGTTTGCACGGAGGCCGCTTGCGCTGCCTGCCCACCCGCCGCCGGGTGCGCAAGCCTGTCCTGCTCGCCTTTCCGGCAATGGACATGCGACTCGTGCTGCGACGGCCCGGCTTGCGGCGCGGCGGGCCTTCGACATGGCGGATTGCCGCTGGGCATCCGCTGGGAGGGCTGGATCGCCCAAGGCGTAACCCTCAACCCCCGCCGCCCGGACAACCGCAGCAATCGGCCCGTCACCTTCAACGACCGGGCGAACAATTATCAGTTGAACCAGCTCTACCTGGCCGCCGAGCGGCCCGTACGCTATGACGATTGGAGCGTCGGCGGGCGCATCGACCTGCTTTTCGGCACCGACCACCGATTCACCATGGCGCGGGGACTCGAGGTCCGGCGCGACTTGAGCCCGAGGTGGAATACCCAGGAGTACGGCCTGGCGATGCCGCAGCTTTACCTGGAGGCCTTTGCGCCGGTCGGGACCGGCGTGAACGTGAAGATGGGGCATTTCTATACGATCCTCGGTTTCGAATCGGTGCCGGCCCCGGAGAACTTCTTCTACTCGCGTTCGTACGCCATGCAGTACGGCGAACCGTTCACGCACACCGGCCTGCTGGCCGCCACCGAGGTCGGGCCGCTGCAATTCCAAGCCGGCTTCACCCGCGGTTGGGACAACTGGGAAAACAACCACGACGAACTCGGTTTCCTGGGCGGGGCAAGCTGGACGAGCCGCGACGGGCGGACGACCTTGGCCTTTGCCATCCACACCGGGTCGGAAGAGTCGGTGCTGCTGCCCGGCTCGAACCCGAGAACGACCTACAGCCTGGTGTTCGCGCACAACCTGTACGGGCCGTGGTCCTGCGTGCTGCAGCACGACCTGGGCATCGACCGGCGAGCCATGCCCGACGGCTCCGACGCGCACTGGTACGGGCTGAACGTGAACGTGTTCCGCCAGATCACCGAGCATTGGAAGTTCGGCTACCGGTTCGAGTGGTTCCGCGACGACGACGGCACGCGGGTGATTACCGGCGTGCCGGCCGACTACTACCAGGTGAGTCTCGGCTTGAATTACTCGCCCAGCGACCGCTTGCGCATCCGGCCGTCGTTGCGGTGGGACTGGGCCGGGGCGGGCGACGGCCGGCCGTTCATCGACCGCACCCGCAGCGACCAGATGCTGCTCGACTGCGACGTGGTCCTGCTGTTCTGACGCGGATGATTCATCGCGATGTAGGGTGGTGACAAGCAAGCCAAGGTCGTGGTGGGACTTCGATCGTTCAGGCGGGCTCGCTTCCGGGCCGCGGCGTGTAACTCAGCGCGGCATGGCTTGCGCCGTCCCACCAAGAACTTCCTACTCCTCGAACGTGCCCATTCCTGTTCGCCACGGGCTGGTCGGCCTTTGTGGAGTGCGGAGGCTTGACGCCGCTTTCGTTTTGCGTCAGCTTTGACAGCCCCATTGTCGCGGCGAAAGCGGGTTATCCGTTACCGTTCGATTCCCGCCCGGGCCGGCACGCCGTGCTGGTAGTAGTGCTTGACCTCGCGCATGTCGGTGACCAGGTCGGCGCAGTTGACCACGCGGGGGTGGGCGCAGCGCCCGGTGAGGACCAACTCGACCGGGTTGCTACGCAGGGCGATCAGTTCCAGCAGGTCATCGACCGGAATGAGGCCCATGGCGACGGCCACGTTCACTTCGTCGAGCACCACCAGCCGGTGGCGCCCTGCGAGGACGACCTCCATGCAGTCGGCCAACCCTTCCCGGGCACAAAGGCTGTCAGCCTGTTCAGGCGCGCGGCCGATGAAGCCGTTGCGGCCGAACTGGCGGACGGTAAACCGGTCGGCCAGCCGCCGGAGGATGGCGCACTCGCTGGCGCGCATCCCCTTGGCGAACTGGCCGACAAAGACGTTCCATCCGGCCCCGGCCGCCCGCAGGGCAAGCCCCAACGCGGCCGTGGTCTTTCCCTTGCCGTCGCCGGTGTAGACGTGGACGAATCCGGCGTTGGCGTCGCAGTACGCGTCCATGGGTGGTATCCTTTCGCAACCCTTGTCGAGCGGGGGCGGTTGGGTCCCCGCCCGGCATTTGGAATGTAACGTTACTGGCGGTCGATCGCGGCCTATTCCATGGTCCGCCGCTTCCGCCGGCGGCCGAAGCCCA
>PWXP01000534.1 GCA_003561895.1 Planctomycetaceae bacterium
CACCATCCGCCGCGGCGCCCCGATCCGCGCTCCCGACTGGGTAACACGCGCCGCGGCCAAGCGGAAGCTGGAGTCCACCCCCAAGGCCGACCTGGAAAATGTACCGGACACCTTTAATTCGCCTCCGCAACATGACCGCACTTGCGGCACAGCGAGACGTCCTCGCCCTTTTCGATCTTGCAGCAGCCCGGCGAGCCGACAACCAGCCCGCAGTCGGCGCAGGTCGCCGCCTCGGGGTCGCAACAGGCGGCGGTTCCTTTGAACACGCCGCACGATCCGCAGATCGTCACGTGGTCGGCGTGGGTCAACTCGGGCGTTTCGGGCGATGCCGCCTCGGGCCGTGGATCGGCGCCGCCGCAACCGAGCAGCACGGCAACGCCCAGCACCAGGGCGCCGGGGAGGCAGGAACGGTAACATGGTCGCATGGAAAACCTCCTTCAACTGGGATAGAGAAACGGGGAACGTTCGGTAAGGGATGCCGGGAGTTCGGGGCGTTTCCAGCCCGGCGGAACCGGCGGGCCGCCGGTTCGGGCCGAGTGGCCGTCCGGGTAGGTGCCGCAGGCCCGCAGCACCCGCATCAGGTGCGCGCGTTCGGCGCGGCCGATGACCAGCACCGCGTGGCGGGCGTTCCCGGCGCAACCGAGCGGCTGAAGGACGGCCAGCATGTGCGGGTGGACGGCCAGAGCGGGCAGGTCATGCTTCTCGATGACTGAGCCGGTGGAAGCCGCCGTCCGCACCGCCGTGCTCGGTTTGTGGTTGAAGGCGGAGAGCGCGATAGGGGGTTCGTATGACACCATGTTTTTGTCGGCGGTCCTGCATCCCCGGGGGCCTTGTGTACTCGGCTCGAAAAGGCGATAATCGATGGCTACTTCATGAACCCTTGGTCCTGACATTCCTCCTACAAACGGAAAAGGAACACCATGAAACTGAGCGAGTATTTTGAAAGCGCGCAAGGCGTGGGCGTCTTGGCCACGGCCGATGCCGAAGGAAAGGTGAACGCCGCCATCTACGCCCGCCCCCATTTCCTCGATCCCAACGACGAGGACACCCTGGCCTTCATCATGGCCGACCGGCTATCGCACACCAACGTCCAGGCCAATCCGCACGCGGCCTATTTGTTTATGGAGGCGGGCTCCGGGTATTTGGGCAAACGGCTGTCCTTGACCCGGGTTCGGGAAGAAACCGATCCCGAAAAGATCGAATCGCTTCGTCGACGATGTAAGCCCGAGGAGTGCGACGAAGAAACGGCCCATTTCCTCGTCTACTTCCATGTGGATGGCATCCGCCCACTCATTGGAGCTGGGTGAAACGGCACCGGAGCATCGGTCATGGCCACTGCAGAAGGGCCGAACGACAGGCTTTTGCCAGCGGGGCGCGCCGCCATGCCGCATCCCCGTGGAACCCGGGCCAGGGTGCTTCTGGCCAGCGTATTTGGCCCGTACGCGCGGGACGACGAGTACGGTAGCCGGCTGATCAACCCGATGGAGTTGTACCACAACCAGGTCACCCGGGTGGAGGGGGCCTTCTCGCTGCGCATGTTCCACCGCTCCTGGGGGTTGATGCTCATTCAGGCCAACGTCACGGCCCCTTGCACCTTGCTCGATTTTCCGACGCTCGACCGATTTGTCGAGGAGATCGGCGGCCACCGGTACGACGTGGTCGGCATAAGCAGCATCACGACGAACGTACTGAAGGTCCGCCGGATGTGCGAACTGGTGCGGCGACACCAGCCGGAGGCGACGATCGTTGTGGGGGGCCACGTGGCGAACCTCGCCGACCTCGAGCAGCGCGTCGACGCCGACTGGATCGTGCGGGGCGAGGGCGTCCGGTGGTTTCGCCGCCTCCTGGGCGAGGACGAAGACCAGCCCATCCGGCATCCGGTTATCCCCACGCGAATCGGCACCCGCAACATGGGGATTTCTCCCAAAGAACGCCCCGAAGACGTCGCCGCCACGCTGATCCCTTCGGTGGGCTGCCCGGTGGGGTGTAATTTCTGCGCGACCTCGGCCATGTTCGGCGGTAAGGGGCATTGGGTCGACTTCTACCGGACCGGCGACGAGTTGTTCGATGTCATGTGCCGGATCGAAGGGGAACTGGGCGCCCGGTCGTTCTTTGTGATGGATGAGAACTTCCTGTTCCATCGGCGCCGGGCGCTGCGATTGTTGGAATTAATGCAGCGGCACGGGAAGTCGTGGATACTGTACGTGTTCAGTTCGGCGGGCGTGATCCGGTCGTATTCCATCGAGCAACTTGTGGCGCTGGGAATTTCGTGGGTCTGGATGGGCGTTGAGGGCCAGAATGCCCAATACACCAAGCTCGACGGCACCGACACGTTCGCCCTGGTGCGCCGGCTCCAGTCGCACGGGATTCGCGTGCTCGGGTCAACAATCATCGGGCTTGAGGAACATACGGCGGCAAACATCGACCGGGTGATCGAGCGCGCGGTCCGCCACAATACCGATTTCCACCAGTTCATGCTGTACACCCCGCTGCCCGGAACGCCGCTCGAAGCCGAACTCGCAGGCCGGGGGCTGATGCTGGACGAATCGGAATACCCACTGCCCGACACTCACGGGCAATACCGCTTCAACTACCGGCACCCGCACCTCGAGCCGGGATCGGAATCGGATTTGATCGTCCGGGCGTTCGAGCGCGATTTCGCGGTGAACGGTCCGAGCATGGTGCGGATGATTCGTACGACCCTGGCCGGATGGAAGCGATACAAGGACCACCCCGACCCGCGCATTCGCCGCCGGTTCCAATGGGAAGCGGAGGGGCTGGCAACGACCTACACGGCCGTCGTGGCGGCCACGAAACGCTACTATTGGAACAATCCGGCGCTATACGCGGCCATGTCCGGCCTGCTGGACGAGTTGGTTCACGAGTTTGGCTGGCGGTCGCGGGTGTTCGCGGCGGTTGGCGGTCCTTACGTGCTCTGGAAGATCCGGCGGGAGGAGAAGCGGCTCGCTCGCGGATGGACCTACGAACCGCCGACGTTCTACGAAATCAACGACGCCGTCGCGCCGGAGGATCGGCCCATGGCCGTGCAATGCCGCTACGTGACGCCGGAAACCACCAATCCACCCATCGAGGAGTCCTCATCATGCCGCTCCATCCCGGTGTCCAAGTAGTGGCCGGGTTGCTGGCTGCTTCTGCCATGATGATCGGCCTGTGGCTGGTCCAGCGGCGGGCGGGCAACGCGGGCATTGTCGACGTGGGTTGGACGGCGGGCATTGGGCTGTTGGGCGTCTTCTTCGCGGCCACCTCGGGCGGCTACTTGTCGCGCCGTGTCCTGGTGGCCGTGCTCATGGGCACGTGGTCGGCCCGGCTGGCGGTGTACCTGCTGCGCGACCGGGTGATCGGCAGGCCGGAGGAAGGGCGGTATCGCACGTTGCGGGCTCAGTGGGGCGAGGCGGCCCAGCGGAAGCTGTTTTCCTTCTTCCAGATGCAGGCCGCGGCCGCCCTATTCTTCGCCCTGCCCGTGCTCGTCGTCGCCTGGAATCCTACGGCCCGCTGGACCTCGTGGGACCTGGCGGGCGTATTGATTTGGTTCGTGAGTGTGGGCAACACCATCCTGGCCGACCGGCAGCTTGCGCGATTCAAGAGCCGGCCGGAGAATGGCGGAAAGACGTGCCGCGAGGGTTGGTGGCGCTACTCGCGGCATCCGAACTACTTTTTCGAGTGGCTCCATTGGTGGTCGTACGTGGCACTTGCGGCCGGTTCTCCCTACTGGTGGGCCACGCTGGCCGCGCCGGCCGCGATGCTGTATTTTCTGCTTTGGGTAACAGGCATTCCGCCTACCGAGGCGCAGGCGCTGGCCAGCCGCGGCGACGACTATCGCCGATACCAGCGCACGACCAGTGCCTTCGTCCCCTGGTTTCCGAAGAAGGATGGTTGAAACATGTCGCTGATCGACCTGGCCGAACGTGCGGTGCTGCCCGACTGGCTCATTCGCTTCGGCATGCGCCGCTTGATGGCCGCCCGACTCCGAGCGGAGCGGCGTCGGGAGCTTGCCCGGCCCGGCGAGGCCATGCGAAGCTTCGTCGAGCAGATGCGCGGCGGCCCGATCGCCGTCGAAGCCGACGCCGCCAACGTCCAGCATTACGAGGTGCCCACCGAGTTCTTCCGCCAGGTGCTCGGTCCGCGGCTGAAGTACAGTTGCTGTTACTGGCCCGGCCCCGAAACGACGCTGCCCGAGGCGGAAGACGCCATGCTCGATCTGTTTTGTGAGCGTGCGGAAATCGAGGACGGGATGGACGTACTGGAACTCGGCTGTGGCTGGGGCTCGCTTTGCCTTTGGGTGGCCGAGCGCTACCCGCGGTGCCGCGTATTGGCCGTCTCCAACTCCCGAACGCAGCGCGAGTTCATCGAGTCGCGGTGCCGTGAGTCGGGGATTGAAAACGTCGAGGTGCAAACGGCCAACGTGGCCCAGTTCGCCACCGACCGGCGGTTCGACCGTGTGCTGTCGGTCGAAATGTTCGAGCACGTGCGCAACCACGAGGAACTGCTGCGGCGCATCGCCGGGTGGCTGAAGCCCGAAGGCAAGCTCGCGGTACACATCTTCTGCCATGCCCGGTTCGCGTACCCGTTCGAAACCGAGGGCGAGTTGAATTGGATGGGACGGTACTTCTTCACCGGCGGCATCATGCCGTCCGACGACCTGCTGATGCGGTTCCAGCGCGACCTCGTGCTGGAGGACCATTGGCACGTTTCCGGCATGCAGTACGCCCGCACGTTGGAGGCATGGCTTGCCCGGTGCGACGCCCGGCGGGCGGACCTATTGCCGCTGTTCGGAGCGGCACGCGAGCCGAAAGACGCCGCCCGCCGGTTCCAGCGTTGGCGCATGTTCTTCATGGCGTGTTCCGAATTGTTCGCCTACGCGGGCGGGGATGAGTGGTTTGTTTCGCACTATCTTTTCAGGAGGCGAGAGCCGTGTATTACCTGAAGATCTACCTGGCCGCCGTGATCGCCTTCCTGGCGATCGACATGGTGTGGCTTGCCGTCGTGGCGAGGGGCTTCTACCGGAAGCACTTGGGCTTCCTGCTGGCCGACCAGCCGAATTGGTGGGCGGCCGGGGTTTTCTACCTGCTGTTTCTGGCCGGGCTGCTCGTGTTCGCCGTCGTGCCCGGCTTGCAGGCGGGGTCGCTCCGCCGGACTGTGCTCTTGGGCGGCTTGCAATCTGGGCTGCGAAGTCCCTCTGGTCCTTTAGGTCCTTTGAGTCCTTTTGCTCTTCCTGCTGGATCAGGGACAAAAAGGACGCAAGGGACCAAAGGGCAAACTTCGCTTTCGTCCTTTCGGTCCCTTAAGTCCTTCTATTCTTCCTACTGGCAATCCTCGCCCGTGTCATCGCTTCGCGCAGAC
>PWXP01000331.1 GCA_003561895.1 Planctomycetaceae bacterium
AAACCGCAGTGCGCGAGGCGGTCAAACGTCTGCGCAGTGTCCAAGCCCCTCTAGTGGGCACGATACTCAATCGCATTCAACCGGACAGCAGCGAATATGGCTACTACAACCGTTATTACTATAACTATGGTGACTCAGAAGGACGCTCTAAGGCTCTGGATGTAAGCGTCGCCAACCATTAATCATGACGCGGCTGCTAGGTACGTCACTGCTTATCACCCTAGCTTTGTTATGGATAACGGCTAGCGCTTACGTTTGGCGTGTCCACCAGTTGGGCGAATCGGCTGATGCAGCTCGGCAACACGCACGCCATTTGCTGGTGCAGGAACCGTACTCCCCGGAGATCGAGCGCTCCCTCACCCACAGTATCACTCAGCGCCCGCTGTATGCACCGACTTGGATAGACTACGCAGAATGGCTGCACCGCAACGCTGAGCCGGAGGCTGCCAGCCGGGCTATCGCTTTAGCTCGGATGTTATGGCCAGAACGGGCACCGCTATTATGGCGGGCTGCGCTGTTACAATTGGAACTGGGCGATCAATCAGCCGCAGCAGCCAGTTTGCTGCATCACTGGTTGTTACAACCCAGCGACGGTTTACGCGCCCTAGCCTTATTACGCCGACTCTCTGCTCAATCTGCAGATTTAGTGACTGCAGCCGCTGCGGTGTGGGACACTGGCCCTCACCCGCCAATAATCTATCAGCGTCAGCTTGTAAACCTCGCCCGGCGCAGTGGTGATGTCGACTTAGCGACTGTCTTATGGGATCAACTCAGACCTGAGGAACAGGCTCAGCCAGAGATTCTGTTTCCATTACTGAGTTTCCTGTTAGCACAGCACGCCTATAGTACGGCAGCGGCCGTCTGGCAGACGGGTATGAATACCGAGCCAGGGCTGTATAACGGCAGTTTTGAACAACCTTTACTGAATCGTGGTTTGGGCTGGCATTATCGTGAGGGTGAGGGTTACCGTATCCGCCGCGTATCCGATCTGGTCTATGCGGGACACAACAGTTTATTGGTTGAGTTCACAGGCACGGAAAATGTGAACTTACGCTGGCCGACACAAACCGTTTTGGTCACGCCGGGACAACCTTATCGCTTACAGGGATATTGGTCAGCCTATGGGATTACCACCCGTTCGGGGGTATTTATCGAGCTATTCACCCAAGGCGGCCAACAACGGGCGCGTGTTGCGTTAGAGCCACGCTGGGGATCTTGGTCATGGCAACCGTTCAGCCTCGATCTTGAAGTCCCCGATGATGTGCATCAACTGGTCATCCGTGTACGGCGTATGCCAACCCAGGCTTTGGATCGCCGTATTGCCGGCAAGCTGTGGTTGGATGCGCTGCAGTTGGAACCGTTAAGCCCATGAAGAACGATAACGAGTGGAGCAGGCGTTTAGCAGTGGCTATCCGTGACGGTGGACCGGATACGGTGTTACGCGCTGATCTGGATCGTTTGTTGTTGTGGTTAGGTAATCCACAGCATCCTGGCATTACTGATCTGAGTCAGGCGTGTGCGGACTTAGGCATGACCCCAGAGTCTGCGGCGCAACGGGTCTATACTGTACTTGATGATCTGCTGTTTGGCGAAGCGTTAGCTCCGCATCGTATTTTTGCCTTACCCGCCAGTGCCGATGCGGCACAGATTAAACAACGTTACCGGCGCCTGATCCAAGCCTATCATCCGGATCGTCATCCGCAGCGCGCGGCTGAATTAACCCATTACACCGAACGTATTGTTACCGCCTATCGCAATTTAAGCCAACCGGTTAGCACACCGCTGAGTACAGCGACGCCTGCTAGCCAACCGCGTTACCGCTACGCGGCCTATCAGCCGCTGTCGCCCCCTCCGTTGTCGGCGGTGCTGCGGCGAGCGTTAGGTCGTTCTAATTCATTGCAAACGTGGATTTTCTCGATAGTGCTGGTAAGCTGCGGCAGTGTGCTAGCCGCCCTATACTATGCGGATTACATGACCTCTTGGCCGCCAGAAGCGGTTGTTGCTCTAGAGCCATTACCTGCATCCGCGCCATTGGCTGCGCTGGCCGAACCGATTCCTGAACCGGCCATGCCTGAATCTGAACCCGCGCCATTGGCTGTGCTGGCCGAACCGATTCCTGAACCGGTCATCCCGGAACCTGAGCCACTGCCAGTGATTACGCAGGCTGAACCGATTCCTGAGCCGGTCATCCCCGAGCCACACACTGCGGTTGCAGAGATTAAACTGCATCAAGGTATTGCAGGCACTCTTGAATCGACCTTGCCACCGCAACCAGATTTTTTCGCAACCATGCAACTGATGACTTTGGTTCAATTACCGTCCGCATCTTCGGTGTCTTCAGTATCTGCGCCAGCACCACCAACCAGGACGCAACCAGGTTCCCCAAGTTCTGTAACGGTTACTTCTCAACCTCCTCCATCACCAACCACAGTATCGGAGCCGGAGTCCAAACCGGAGCCATTAAATTGCGATGCGGCGCACAACATCCTTGAGGAATTTGCTAGGCACTATGAGCACGGTAATCTTAACGGCTTAATGGCGTTATATCAGTTGAATGCCCAAGAAAATGCAGTGCATGGACGCAGAGCTATCCGGCAATTGTACCAAGACTGGTTCAACCAAACCCATAATCGCCAGTTTCGCTTTAGCCGCATTCACATAACCTTGACTCAAAAACAATTTTGTTTGGTTAATGCAGAATTTGACGTAGGATATTGGGATTTAGCCCAACGGCGTTATATTGAAAGTCACGATGCGATTCGAATTAAATTGACTTCGGAAAACAGTTCATTGCGTATTATGCAGCTTGTGTATTAGCAATAGAGCCACTCTGTATTAAGGCTTCCTATTGATGCAAATTTGACAAACAGTCAATAAATGATCAGCATACAACGCTTTTGATAATCAGAACTATACTAATGTAAACGGCATTGACATTTATTTACGTTACATTACAGCACAGTAATTTGCAATGAATCGTGCTATAGTCAGTGGCGTTTAAATAACCGTTCGCTCCCTCCGCAAAATTCATAAGGTGACAGATTAGAATGATAACCAAACTTGCGGTGTTTGCGGCAGCCTTTGCGTTTAATCTTATGGTATTACGTGTAGTTAGGCCGCTAGCGCAGCGTTTCGCCTGGTTAGATCATCCTGATTCGAGCCGTAAACGGCATGAAGTCGCTGTACCTGTCATCGGTGGCCCTGCTTTGTTATTGACTATGCTTAGTTTTGGCGTATTCATGCTGATTAGCATGCCCTCAATGTTAACTTGGGAATGCTTATGGGTCTTGCTCGGAGGCGTTATGATTGCCATCTTGGGTTGGCTGGATGATCAATATGACCTAAGAGTCAGGATTCGCTTATTGGGCCAGATGGCGGCTTTATTGGTCTTAACTCTAGGCAGTGGTGTTACTTTGGTCTCCTTGGGAGATTTATTGGGTTTTGGTGAGCTAAGACTGGGGTGGCTTGCGGTGCCTGTCACCGTCATTGCCGGTGTGGGTTTAATCAATGCCTTTAACATGATCGATGGCATGGACGGTTTGGCTGCAGGATTAGGCTTAGTAACCTTGAGCTTCTTGTATGGCCTATTGATATTACAGGGGGTGAAACCTTCACCTCTGTTATTAGTCATGATGGCAGGATTATTAGGGTTTTTGGCATGTAACTGCCAGTGGCCCGGATTTCGTGGCTATTATATGTTCCTCGGTGATTCGGGCAGCATGTTAATCGGCTATTTTGTTGTTGTCGCGATGGTGTATTATAGCCAACATGCTCCTAATATTATTTATCCAGTCAATGCTTTGTGGTTGGTGGCTATACCGTTATTAGACTTGTTTACCGCCATGCTGCGGCGTTTGGTCAACGGACGTTCACCTTGGCAAGCGGATCGACGCCATATCCATCATTCCTTGCTGCGTTTAGGTATTAAGCCGCTTACTGTTGTGCTGATATTGATCGGGATGGCGGTGTGTTTCGCCAGCATAGGTCTGTATGCACAACTAGCCAATGTTAAAGAATCAACAATGTTTTTCTCAGCATTATTAGTGTTTGTGATAGTGCTCATGGTTATCATCAATCTCCAGCGATTTTATAGATTGATTCGCAACCACATCAATCAAAAGCGTCTGCGCTGGCTGTAAGCATTCCGATTATTTGCCTCATCCCATACACCCATGCTGGCAGGCTTGAAAGCAGATCGTGATTTCGACAACGGCTGACTACGATGATAAGGTTTATGACAAGATAAGTTGCAATGAGCCGCTGGTACGTCATCCACACTAAAGCCCGGCAAGAGCATCTGGCAGCCAGCCACCTGCTGCGCCAGTGCTACCCGGTTTTCCTGCCCATTATCCGCCAGGCCCGCCGTCAGCGCGGTCGTTGGCAGCAAGTCACCGAACCTCTGTTTCCGGGCTACCTGTTCTCCCAGTTGGACTTAGCCACCGATAACATCGCCCCGATTCGCTCCACCCGCGGGGTGATCGGCCTGGTGCGCTTTAATGGCCAGCCCTGTGCGATCCCCACCGGTGTAATCGACAGCCTCCAGGCGATGCAGCAGGCTTCGGATGGAGTCATCTGTTGTGAACACCTGTTTAGATCCGGCGATAAGGTCATTATCACGGCAGGCCCTTTAGCCGGACTTGAAGCGATATTCATGGCTACCAGTACCCAAGAACGTGTTTGTATTCTGCTCGATTTTCTCGGTCGCCAACAGACCGTCAAAATTTCACACCACCACATTGCACCCGCTGATTATCCCTGAGTGTGTGCTTTAATAAACGGTTTACGGGGAAAAATGGTTTGCGTAACCCGTAACTTGCCCCACTCAAACCCAAACAGCTATACTTTGTAGCCTATTTTTTCGCCATGCTGGGTACGCGGTAGGGCGGTAGCGTGTCTAATTTCCCGTAATCTGTCTTTTACCTTTATCCTTTGAACCTAAACTGAGATCACCGATGAGCGTGGAGTTGTTGAAGGAAACGATCAAGCGGGAGCTGCCCGGTTTGTTGCGGGATGATCCGAGGTTGCGTGCGTATATTCTGGATCTGACCCGACAGGAGTATGCTGGCCGAGCAGAGACTCAGGATCGATTTTACGATTTGCTGGCTGAATTGCGCCGCGACCGCGAGGAGCAAAGCCGCAAGTGGGATGAGCAGAACCGCAAGTGGGATGAGCAGAACCACAAGTGGGAGGAGCAGAACCGCAAGTGGGACGAGCAGAACCGCAAGTGGGATGCAAACCAAGCGGAGCAGAACCGCAAGTGGGAGGATCAAGGCCGCAAATGGGAGGCTAATCAAGAGGAACTGCGGCGCCTTCACGAAGAAATCATGGCGCAGGCGCGAAAACATGATCGTTCC
>PWXP01000298.1 GCA_003561895.1 Planctomycetaceae bacterium
GCAAGTGCTCGACAGCGACCGGAACGTGGTGGGCAACCAGCTTGTGTGGATGCACCTTCGCCCGGGCGAGGCGAAGGGGTGCGTCGGCTGCCACGAGTCGCCGCAGGCCACACCGGTGGAAAGCGTACCGCTGGCCCCGGCGAACCTTCCCGTGTTCCAATCCGGCTCCGTCCCCCGCGCGCTGCCCGACGGCCCCGACCAGTTCCGCTACCGCGCCAAGATGTGGTTCAAGGGCCACACCCCCGACGAGCGCGAACAGCGCCAGCGCACCGTGCAGTCGATCAACTGGTTCGGGCGGGGGTGAGGAAAGTAAAGTAATGGCCCTTCCGTTTCTGGCCTCGTCACCAGACTTCGTGGGTGAATTCTGGCTCGGGGAGGCCTCCGAGTTGGTGGTACAAAGCGATTTCGAGGGCTTCGGAATGGAAATCGGTTTGGGTGGTGATTCATCGGACAGATCCCCCTCAGGAACCGCCAAAGCTCGGATTCATGTTACGGCTCATTGCACAACTCGGCGGGTACGTCAATCGTCCAAACCGCCCCGATCCGCGCGGCCCGCAAACGATTTGGCTTGGACTACAACGCATGCACGACCTTGCTTGGGGCTGGGAAACGTTCGGCCCGGGTGCCCGCCCAGATACGTGACTTGTGTACAACAACGAGGGCGTTGCCCTGGGCTGGGTGAACGAGAGGCCTTCGGCCATAAACGGAATCGGACGGCCCGTTCTTTTCACCTCCCCAGCGTGGTGATGCGTTCGGCCCTGTTGACCCCCTGACTACCATCTCCGGCGCGTGCATTCCCACGGTGGCCATTGAAAGTAACCCAATGTGGACACAACAGCGGGCGACGACCTCATGGTTGGCGTGCCCCGCGGCTCGCCATCGCCCGCAGAATGGCGTCGAGCACGGCGTCCAGTTCCTTGCCTACGTCCTCGGCAAGGAATCGCAGCACCAGGTAACCGTTCTCTTGAAGGAGCAGGTCCTTGCGCCGGTCGCGGCGGTAGGCGTTTGGGTCGGCCAGGTGTTGCGGGCCGTCCAGCTCGACGGCCACGCGGGCGTCGGCGCACAGCAGGTCGACCTCCATCTGCCCGGCGCCGTCGAAGAGGATGGGCAGCACCGCGTTGAGGACGAACCGCCCGGCCGTCTCGGCCAGCGACTCGAGCCGGTGGTAGAGAAACGCCTCGCTGGCGCTGCGCGCCCGGGCGGCGCCCTCGTCGTCGGGCAAGACGGTTCGGGCCACGTGCACGAACCGCTGGGCCAGCGGCGTGCCGACGCCGTCGCGAACCAGCCGCCGCACCGTGGCTGCGTACTCGCGTTTCCACTGCGGGTCGACCGGCAACGGAACCTCGGCCGGCCAGCCCGGCACGGCGCTGGCCGGCAGCCGGATCGTATAGCCCACCGCTTCGTAGCCGCGGCAGCGGCGGTCGAACATGCGGGCGAGCATGGGCACGTTCAAGTCGGCGTAGTCGACCACGCGCACCTCGCGCTTGCGGTGGTGCAGCCGGTGCAGGCGGCCGGCATACTGCGCAATCGTGCCGCGCCACGAGACGGGTAGCGTGAGGAACAACGTGTCGAGCCGCGCGTCGTCGAATCCCTCGCCAATGTACCGGCCCGTGGCAAGCAGCACCCGCGGCTCACCGTCGGCAGTGGCCGCCAGACGGGCAGCGGCAGCCCGGGCGTCCTTGCTCCGGGCGCCGCCCCGCAGGACGACCACGTGGCCAACGGCCGGAGACAGCCGAGCGGCCAACTCGTCCAGATGCGCGTTCCGCTCGGTCAGCACCAGCGGCGACCTGCCTTCGCGGACCGCTTCGACGACGTCGCTGCAGATCATCTCGTTGCGCCGCGAATCGGTCACGAGTTCGCCGTATAGGTCGTGGAACTGGATGCGCACGTCCGGGTTGGGCGCCGCCGAGGGGCAGAACGCCGTCGGGCGGACCACGACGACGTGCTCGAACGGGCGGGCGGCGGCTTGCGCCTTCGCGTCCACCCGGTGCCGCACCGGCCCGCACTGCATCCAAATGATCGGATGCTGCCCGTCCTTGCGCGTTACCGTGGCTGACAGGCCCATTACGAACTTCGCCTTCGCGCGGCGAACGGCCAGTTCGAAGCTCCGGGCCGACACGTGGTGGCATTCGTCGACCACGAGGGGGCCGTAATCCGCCACGCAGTCTTTCACTTCGCCCTGGCGCACCAGGCTCTGAATCACTGCCACGTCGAGCGAGCCGTTCGGCTTGTTCCGGCCGCCCCCGATGCGGCCGATCGCCTCCCGGGGCAGGCCGAGGAACTGTGCCAACCGTTCCATCCATTGCTCGAGCAACTGTCGGCGATGGACGAGCACCAGGGTGTTCACGCCCCGCCGGGCGATGAGCCACGCCGCGATGACCGTCTTGCCGAAGGCCGTCGTTGCGGCCAGCACGCCCGTCTCGTGCGCCAGCATGGCCCGGGCCGCCGCCTCCTGCTCGGGCAGCAGTTCGCCTTGGAACGCCACCTCCAGCGGCGTGCCGCCGAACCGCTCGTCGCGAACGGCCACGTCGACGTGCAACTCGGCCAGCAGCGCTCGCACCTCATCGAGGCAGCCGCGGGGGATGCCCAGGTGCCGCGGGTAGTCCTCGGCGCACGCGATAATACGCGGCTTGCCGTAGGTGGGCAGGCGCATGGCCTGCGCCTTGTAGAACTCGGGATTCTGAAACGCTGCAAGCCGCAGCAGCCGGTTGCGAAGGCCGGGCGGCAGGGGGGCCTTGGCGATGTAGATCTGATCGGCAAGGGTCAGCTCCAGCCGGTCGGGCAGCGGCCCGGCCGGCGGCGGGCCCTTCCTGCGGCGCGAGGGCGGCGCGGTCCAGGGCTCGGCGTCGGCTTCGTCGGCCAGGACCAGGCGAACGCCGACGATCCGCCCCCGCCGCTCGGCCTCCCGGACCCGGGCCTCCACGTCTGAGCGGCCCATCTTCACCACGCCGGCCAGGAACGCCCATGGGTCGGGATGCGGAAGGAACCGCTCGTCGAGGAACACGCTGTGGCCCCTTTCGCGCGGCTTGCGTTGCAGCGGCAGGGCGATGAGGCTGCCGAAACCGCCTTGCGGCAGTGTGTCCTGGCTGGGAAAGAAGCGGTCGTAGGAATCGAAGCCCAGCTCCGGCCGGCGGTCCATCGTTTCGGTCAGCAGATGCGCCCCCAGCCGGCGCGCCAGCGCGCCGGGCACGGCTTCTTCGAAAAAAAGCCATAAGTGGCCGCCCCTGCCCGACCGGGAACGCTCCAGCGCCGCCGGCACCTCCATGCGCCGGCACGTTTCCAGCGCGGCCCCCGCGTCCTCCTGCCACGGGGCGTTGTCGAAGTCGACGGCCAGGAAGAAGCAGGTTTCATCCTGGAGCATCGGGTACACGCCCATAACGAAATCGCCGCCGAACGCGTCCCGCCCCAGCAGGTGCGCCCGCACCACGTCGTCGGTGACGGGCAGGAACCGCCGGTGGGGGCATTCGGGGCACTTCACCTTCGGCTTCGTACAGAGCCCTGGCACCCACTGATTGGCACACGCCGGTTGATAGCCGGCCCTGCCGGTCCGGCGGCTTTCAAAGCGGCGGGCATAGACGTCGTCGCGCCCGCGGAAGAGCGAACGGAACAGAGCGATCTTCGCCTCCGGGGGCGACTGGCGGCAAACTCCGGCGTCGTTCGAAGCCATGCCGGACTCTCAGGCAAACAGAGGAAAGGAGCAGCCCAGTGAAGGATTCCAGTGTAGGACGGACATTCTTGTCCGTCAAGGCTGATGGACACTCTTGTACCTCCCCGCCCACCCCTCCCTCCTTCCCCGCCGGGCCTGCCCCGGCCGGTCCCATGACTGGCCAGCTACCACGCCCCGCGGGTTTCCACCACCTGCTGGCCGGCATGGTAGTAGTGGATGTATTGGTCCGGCTCCTGCGCGTCGGCAAGCTGCTGGAGGATGCGCCGGCCGGCGGCATCGTACGAGAACCTGGCAATCAGCACGCCGCCCTCGCTCACCTCCACCAGCCGGTTCCAGGCGTCGTAGGTGGCGTCCAGCGCGCCGGCCGGAGCGGCCGGCTTGGGCAGGGCGGTCATGTTGCCCGCGAGGTCGTGGGCGGGCGCGGCCCAATCGGTCGCGCCGGTCAGTTCGTTGGCCGCGTTGTGCTGTCGCGTCTGCTCCAGGTCCCAGCCCGTGCCGTCGAGGTCTTCGTTGAACGCGGCCCAGTTGCCGGTGCCGTCGAGGCCCCAATCTTGGGCGAACACGGCGTCGGCAATTTCCTTGCCGTTCTGCCCGTCTACCAAGTTGCCGCGCGTTCCGGCGATAAGCCGGTACATCGAGTCGTACGTGTACAACTCGTCCAGGTCGACGCGCGGATCAAGGGTGCCCGCAACCACGTTCTTCCTCCACACCCGGTTTCCGGCCGAATCGTACCCGTACTGGAACCGATCGACCGCCGCAGGCTGCTGCCCGCCGTACTGCTCCCACACCTGATCGGCCACGCGGCCGAACCGGTCGAAGCCGGTGACCGAATTGTCGCCCCCCGTATCGTAGTTTAACCGAACCTCCGGCTGGGTGAAAGCCTCCTCCACGACCGTTCCGAGGCCCAGGCCCAGGTACGCGTACTCCGCGTGCACGTCCTGCCCGGTCGCGATGGTGGTGATCCGCGAAAGCACGTCGTCGGCGCCCCCTGCCGAGCCGTGCGTGCGGCCGTTGGGGAACGCCTAAAGGGGTCGGGAGTCGTGTGAGCCGCAGGTGTTGTTGGCTCAGTCTATAAACGGTGCGATTTTCATGAGAGGAGCCCTGATGAAGTCTAATCCTACCCGGGCGGGTCCGAGCCGGTCCGGAAATCCTCACTCGAACTCTCTAAGAGCTACGAGCCAGGGTCGTCTGGCAACAGGCGGCGACGAAGGGGCCAGGTGAGGATAGTGCGGGAGGCGTCGCGTTTCGGTTCCGGCGGGAGGCCAAGCTCCGGCTCCTGCGGAAGCCTTGGAAAGGATTCCCCTCGCGTCGAGACTCGGTTACGACGCGAGGACCGCCGGGATGACTGGCGGGGTCGCCTGCACACATCCCTCGTTGACCGGAAGGATCAACCTTGAGTTGATGCACGAGGCCTTTCGCGCGGTCCGCCGCAACAAAGGCAAGGTCGGCGTGGACCGGGTCAGCATCGAGATGCTTGCGCAACATCTGGGACCGTCCGCAACCACAACCTGGACGCCCAAAAGATCGAGCGGATCAACGCCGTCCTCCGCGGAGTGGCCCGGTATTTCGGGCCACACTTCAGCACCTGTGTGCATCAATTCCGCGATCTGGACGAATGGCTGCGAATGCGATTGAGGTGCATGCGGCTGAAACGGAAGAGCCGCAC
>PWXP01000616.1 GCA_003561895.1 Planctomycetaceae bacterium
CCACCCTACACACTCGGTTTTTGGGTGTCAATTTTCCGGAATTCCACATCCGCCCCCCCACTTGTACCCCCTGGCTGCGGCGCAACGCGCGCATTTCGTCCCATCGCACGTCTTGTCTCCGGCCGGCCGGGATATGAACATGCGTATATGTAACGAAGCGTAGCAGATCGGGCGCCGGATTGCAAGGCGAAAAAACAGGCCGCGCGCGGCAGTTGCGTAGGGTGGTCCGGCTGATGGCCATGACCAATCTGTCCGGGCAGATCAAGGTGCACGTCGGCGAGCGGGAGTTCCCGTTGCGGGCGGTGTTCAAACCGTCGCAGTTTGGGTTGCTGGCGCTGATCGAGGTGGGGTGCGAGCGGGCGGGGCCCGAGCATTGGCAGGTGAGGGCGAAGCGGCTCGGCTACCCGTACCTGAACCTCGATGCGCACCAGCCCCCGGCCTGGGTGCTGGCGCTCGTGCCGGAGTCGATCGTGCGGCATCGGCGCGTGCTGCCGGTCGGGGTGGCGGACCACGTGCTGACGGTTGCGATGAGCGATCCGCCGGAGCCCGACTTGTTGGACCAGTTGCGGTTCCTCACGAACCGGTCGATTGACGTGGCCCTGACGTCGGCCGGCTCCTTGCTGGCGGCCATTGACCGCCACTACGGTCCGGCCGATTCGGAAGCCGCCGACTTGATCCTTTGGGAACTGGCGCAGGTGACGGAACCGCCGTTCGAGACAGGCGAGGCCGCACCGGCGGTCCGCGCCAAACCAACGCCGGCAGCCAGACAAACCGCCCAGGCCCTCTTCGATCACCTGCATACGCTGTTTAGCGAGAAGATGTTCAAGCTGTTCGGGAACATTCGCGCGGGGCCGAAACTGTGCCGTCGGGGTTCGGGCTCCCAGGAACTCGAGGTGGTGTTCCCGCAATCGCACCTGATCGAGCAGTTGCCGCCCGACGCCCGCGCGTACATCGAAAACCGCGTCTGGGCGTTGCGCGAAGCGGTGATTGTGCGGCTGGAAAGCTTTCTGGCCGCCAACGGCCCGGCGCGCGGGCTGGCGATGAGCTACGCGTTGTACTTGGCGGGCCGCGCGCTGCAGGAAGGTCGGCGCCCGGCCCTCAGCCCGGCCGCCGAGCGAGATGCCTGGATCAATTTCCTGTACGCGCTGGCCATCCGGTTCTTTCCGGCGGTCCAGTCGAACGGGGCGCTGTTGGCCCTGGTCGCCGAGCAGATGGATCAGGTGGCGGCGCGGCTTGCGCGGCTGCTGGAGGACACCTCGTTTGTGTCCGACCCCGGTGCGTCGCAGCCTTGGCTGATGCGATTGACGGCTCAGAGCCCTTCGGACGAGCCGCTCGATTCCAACAGCCCGCCCGTTGCCCACCTGGTCGACCTGCTCCTTTCCGAGGCGGTGCACGTTCGAGCGTCGCGCCTGGCGATTGTTCCGCAAAACGACCGCTTGGAAGTGGCCTACCGGGTCCAGAAGGCACTTTACGCGCGCGACAGCCTTCCCTTGGAACTGCTGTACCCGGTTCTGGACCGGCTGTGTGCAACGGCGGAGCCGTCGGGCGCGTTGCGGATCACCGGCGGCTCCGCCCCGTGGGATTGCCGCCTCGCGCTGAGCGCGGCGCCCTGCGGTCCGGCGGCTTCGGTCGAGCTGCTGCCGCGCGGCGGGGCGGTAAAGGCGAGCCGTGCCCTGGCGGCGCGGCACCGGTTGGAGTTCGTCGAGTTGGCCGACTTGGACGCGCCGCCGGAACTGCTGCGGATGGTTCCCATGCCCGTGCTGCGCAGCAAGATGGCGTTGCCGCTCGGGCGGGAGGAGGGCGGCGTGCTGAAGGTGGCGGTCGGCCGCCCACCCTCCCCGCGGCAACTCGACGCCCTGCGGCTCTCATTCAACTCGCAGGTGCGGGTGGCGTTGGCCGCCGAGGACGACCTTTCGGCCGCGCTGTACCGCCATAGCCGGCCGCCTGCCGATCCAGCCCCCCTCTCGCCCGCCGCGCGGGTCCTGCTCAGCGGCGGGCCGGAAGCCGCGCACAACTCAAAGCCGTGAGTTGCGCGCGCTGCCGCGATGGGGTAACTCAGCAAGCGGTAGAAACTACTGGCTACCCGGTTCGAGTTGCCTGATGCGCCCGGTGAAGCGGCATCCGACGAGGAATTGCCTTCGGCCGTCCGCGGCTCGAGTTTCTGAAACGCGAACCAGATCGGCGGTGAAGAAGGCCAACTGGGCCGATTGCCCTAACGCGACCACCACCCGCTTGAAGTCGGGCAGGCTGTCGAGGCGGAATGCAATGCCACCGGCCGAGATGTCCTCGCAGATCACCTCGAAGAATCGGTTTCGCGGCGGCAACTGGTCGCCGTGGAGCGGTGCAATCAGTTGCCGATACTGATAGGCGCGTCGGGGGCTGCTGCGCATGTCGTAGCCCGGGACGGGCTTGCCGGCGGCTGGAGAGGGCGGCGCCGCCGATTCGCCCGGACCCGCCGTGGCCGGCTCGGCGCCTTCCCCGCTCGCGTGCTTCTCGCGGCTGCGGGCGGTCAGCAATTCATCGGTGCGGCGCTTCACCTCGGTACGATCCATGCCGGTGAGCAGCACGGTGGATGGGCTGCCGGTCGGTCCGGCCAGCAGGGCGCCGCGCAGGCAAACCGAATGGAGCGTGCCGTCCTTGGCCACGAGATCGACCTCGAGGCCGCGAGGTTCCTTTTCCGCCAGTGCTTCGCGGAAGAACGCGGTAAACGGCTCGGCGGCCTTCGGGGCCAGCAGCGCGCCGGCAAACGGTTGGCCCTCCACCTCGGGGGACGAGACCCCCAGCAGGTGCCCGCCGGCCGCGTTCATGCGGAGCACCCGCCCCTGCCGATCCAGCGTGATCGCGATCGCATCGACCGAATCCAGTACCGCCTGAGCGAGGCGGCGCTGCTGCACCATCTCGTCCTCGGCGTGGACGCGGGCGATCGTGGCGGCCAGCAGGTGCGAAATAACCTCGACGAAGCCGGCCTCTTCGTCGCCGAACCGGCGAGGCTCCGGGCAGTAGACGCCCAAGGCGCCCAAAGGCTCGCGATTCAGGTGGATCGGCACGCACAAGGCGCTGCGAACGCCCAGGTTCCGCAGAAACATGTCCTGGTAGGCCGTCTCGGCAGCCAAGTCGGCCGTAACCACCGTGCCGGCCGTGGTCAAAGCGAACGCGGCCATGGAGCCGACCGGGTTCATGGGCATCCGATGCGAGACGGGATTCGCTGTCTTCCCGCCTGCGCCGATCGTGGCGACTCTCGTAACAATGTTCCGCCCGCCATCGGCCACCTCGGTAACTCCGGCCAAGCCCGTGCCCAGGATCTCACCAACCAGGGCGACCGCGTCCTGCATGAGCAGCGCCAGGGTCGGCCGCGCGATGGTGCGGCGGCCGAATGCGACAATGGCCGCCTGGTACCGGGCGCGTGCGTCGCCATGGGCCAATTGGGAGCCCATCCTGGACAGGGTCCCCGCCAGCCCGGAAGGGTGGGCGGAGCCACTCGGGGGTAGTGCTGATAGTGGGTCGAAGGGCGACACTCCTGGGAAAGAGGATACCTGTATTATAAAGTATAGGCCATGTTCTCATTTTCGGGCTCTTCCGTTTCTAGGTGCAGGCCTCGCCAATGTAGTAGGCCCACGTCGCTGTGCCGTCCCCCGGAAAAGCAGCCTGCTCGTTCCGGTAGACCTTCTCCAGCAGGTTGAACCCGCGCCAGCGCGGCAACTCTTGCCAAAGCGGGGGTTCGGTGGCGGCGGGCAGGAGCGCCGGGCCCAACACGGCCGCGGCGCCGGTTGAGGCGAGGAAGGTTCGGCGTTTCATACTTCCACCCAGTTGCCGGTGAGCGGAACCGGCCAGTTGCCGTCTTCATCGGGCTCGACCGGCGCGGGGCCGCCGAACTCCAACTCATCGACGATGGGCGAGAAGGCGAAGTTCGAGTCGGTCACCTCCTCCCACGTGACGGTGCGGCCCATATGGGCGGCGGCCCGGCCCATGATGGTCGTCAGGTTCGCCTGGACGGCCCGCTCGGCCTCGTTGAACGGCCGATCCTCGCGGATGGCCGGCAGGAAGTTATTCCACTGGGCCTGCCAGGGGTTGGTCGGTTCGCGGCCGGCCCGCCAATCGATCTGGCCTCCGTCAACGTCCGTGCCCTTGTAGGTGTGCACGGTGGCGCGGTGCCCTCTGCCGGAAAACTGAGCGGCGCGCTTGCTGCCGTGAATGAACGTGGCGAACGGCCCGAAGCCTTCGACCACCGCCTTGCCGCCGCCGGCGAACGTGTACTCGATCGAATAGCGGCCGAGGTTCTGGCTGATATTGTTGGGCCGATCCGGCCGCCTGCCCGTGCCCGTGGCCGAGACCGGCCAACCGTCCATCACCCAGCAGCACTCGTCAATCTGGTGGATGATGAACTCCGAGAGGATGCCGGCGGACGCCCACAGGAAGTGCATCCCCGTTCGGCTGTCGCGGAGTTGGAAGGCAACGAGGTCCGTGTCGGCCGACGGTTTCCCCAGGTAGTCGAAGCCGCACCCTCGGGTGGCCCGGACCAGCGGAATGTCGCCCAGTTCGCCGGCGCGGACCTTTTCGATCAGCGCCTGCCGGGCGACGCTGTGCCGGCACTGCACGCCCGCGGCGATCTTCAGGTTCTTCTTCTTCGCCTCCTCGCCGGCGGCCAGAATGCGGCGGCAGCCGGCCGGATCGGGCGCGAACGTTTTCTCCATGAACACGTGTACGCCCTTCTGCACGGCGTACTCGATCTGGGCCGGCCGGCAATAGGCGTAGGCGGTGAGCATGGCCACGTCGCCGGGGCGCAGGCAGTCGATCGCGTCGCGGTAGGCGTCGAAGCCGGCGAAGCGGCGTTCCGGCGGAACGTCAACCCGATCGGCGAAGCGCTGAAGGGCGCCGTGGGAGCCGTTCACGCGGTCCTCGTACAGGTCGGCCATGGCGTGGAGCTTCACCGGGCCGCCGCGTACGCCCATTGCGTTGCCCACCGCCCCGCGGCCGCGGCCGCCGCAGCCGATCAGCGCCAGGCGGATGGTGTTGTCTTCCGCGGCATGCACCCACGGCACGCCCGCGCCGGCAAGCACCGAGCCTGCGGCTGCGGCGCCGCCCAGCTTGAGCAGATCGCGGCGAGAGGTCTTGGCAGAGGCGGGTTGGGTCGGGATGGTTTGACGATTCATGATCATATTCCTTCCAGCGTTTGCGGAAATGTAGCCATTCACGGGCCTGAGGCACGCCAAGCACCCCAGAAGAACGGTACAATGTAACACAATGTAACCTAACGCATGGGAACCAATTCGGTCAAGCCCCGCCATGGCTCGATTCCCGGAAAACGACACGC
>PWXP01000411.1 GCA_003561895.1 Planctomycetaceae bacterium
CCTCTTCAGCGGACAGCCACCGGACAGGTTTGAGAACCCTGTTGACCATTTGGGCTTTTCAGTAGGTACACCCGAACAAAGGGAGCGTTATGAGTTTTTCCACCATTCGATTGATTTTTGGCGCAGCATTTCTTCTGGCCGGCTTGGGGCTCTTCGCGGCTTCAAGTTCGGCACAGCCGTTGGACCCGGCACAGCCGTTGGATCCGGCACAGCCGTTGGACCCGGCACAGCCGTTGGAAGGTGTTGACGCACTTGACGCCCCGGCCCCGCCGGAAGGGGCCATCCCCGAGGTCTCCCAAGCGGTGGAACGCTTCCGGCGACGGGATTTCGACGGGGCGCTGGAACTGCTGAAGAAGGCGGCCGCCGAACATGCCGACATGCCGCCGGCCCAAATCGTCATGGCGCAACTCTTCTCGCAGGCCAACCAGGGCGATGCCGTGCGCGCGTCGCTGGAGCAGGCCGCGGCCGAGGCGCCGGACGACCCGGAGGCCTACGTCATTATGGGCGACATTGCCATGGGGCAACGCCGGGTTACCGAAGCCAGCCTGCTGTACGAGAAGGCGGAATCGCTGCTGGCGGACTTCACCCGCAGCCCGAGACGCCAATCCATCCTGCAGGCCCGCAACCTGAGCGGATTGGCTGCCGTGGCCGAGGCCCGCGGCGAGTGGGAACGGGCCGAGCAGCGGCTTCGGGCGTGGCAGAAGCTCGAACCGGAAAACGCGGTGTGCTTGCAGCGGTTGGCCCGCGCCCGGTTCCAGCAGCGGAGTCCCGGCGATGCCCTGAGGCTGCTCCGCGAAGCCGCCGATCTGGACGAAAACGTACTCACCCCCGAGGCCCAACTCGGCCGGTTCTACCACGAATTCGGCGACCAGAAGAACGCGCGCGTTTGGATGAACAACGCGATCAAGATCGCGCCGAACAACCTCCGCACGCGCCTGGTGGCCGCGCAGTGGAACCTGGAAACCAACCAGCTTGAAGAGGCCGAACGCCAAGCCGTGGCGGCCACGAAGCTCGACTCGAAATCGCTCGAAGCCAATCTCTTCCGCGGCGTCGTGGCCCTGTTTCGGAAGGATTACGGCACGGCGGAAAACTACTTCCAACGGGCGCACTTGCAGTCGCCGGGCAACTTCGCGGCGAGCAACAACCTGGCCCTGGCCCTGATCGAGCAGGACGCCGACGAAAAACGCCGCCGCGCCCTCGAGTACGCCGTGGCGAACGTCCGGCAGAATCCGCGGGCGACCGAGGCCTTATCGACCTACGGCTGGGTCCAGTACCGGCTGGGCAATATCGACGAGGCCGACCGCGCCTTGCAGCAGGCCGCCGCCGCCGGCACGATGAGTCCCGATACGGCCTATTACCTGGCGGTCGTGTCTGCCGAGAAAGGCCGGCGGGACCAAGCCCTCCAACTGCTCAACGGCGCGCTGAACGCCCGGCAGCCGTTCTCGCAACGGGAAGAGGCGGAGGTGCTGCTGCGGCAGTTGACCCGGTAGTGGCCGGGGGGCGGTTCAATTCCCCCATTTTCGAGGCCCTGCGGACGGACAACCCGCTCGTGCGCCCCGAAGACGTGCGGGGACATGGCGGCGCGTAAAAAACATGTAGCCGTTCACAGGGGGACTGTCCCCTTCGCATACCGCGGAGAAAACTGCGTCGTCGCCCCGTGAACGGTTACAAAAACATCAAGGTACGCCGGTCCGTCGGCATACCTTGATGTCTATCCTGAAACGGAACCACGTGTGTCCCGCCCTCCCGGCAGGTTCCTGTGCGTTGTATCGGTATTGGCCGTGCTTCGGCTGAAGCCGATTTTTCCAATTCTGACGCCAAACTCTTCCGTCCCTCACCTGAAACCTAGTGGGGAACCGAATCAGCTCGCACCAATCTCCGCCATCACATCGTCGGGAATGTTGAAGTTGGCGGAAACGCTTTGCACGTCGTCGTGTTCGTCGAGCCGCTCCATGAGCTTGAGCACCTTGCGGGCCGTGTCGGCGTCGAGGTCGACGGTGGTTTGCGGGGTCTTGGCCACCTGGCTGGCCTCGGGCCGGATGCCGGCCTCCCGCAGCGCCGCGGCAACGGTGTCGTAGACGGCGGGATCGCAGATGATTTCGTAGTTGTCGCCGTCGCGGCGGACGTCGTCGGCGCCGGCCTCCAGGGCGATCTCCATGAGGGTGTCTTCGTCGGCCTGGTCGGCGGGAATGAGGAACAGCCCCTTGAGGTCGAACATCCAGGCCACGCATCCGGTGCTGCCGAGCTTCCCGTCGCACATTTCGAAAATCTTGCGGATTTCCGGCGCGGTGCGGTTGCGGTTGTCGGTGAGGATTTCGCACAAGACGGCCACGCCGCCGGCGCCGTAGCCTTCGTAGACCACCTCTTCGAGCGCTTCCGACGCGAGTTCGCCAGTACCTTTCTTGATCGCCCGCTCGATGTTGTCCTTGGGCATGCTCACGGCCTTCGCGTCGTCGATGGCGTAGCGCAGCCGGAGGTTGGCGTTGGGATCGCCGCCGCCGAGCCTGGCCGCCACGATGACGGCCTTCGAGAGCTTGCTCCACATCTTGCCGCGTTTGGCGTCGACCAGGGCTTTCTTGTGCTTGATGCCCGCCCAGTGGGAATGACCCGCCATAGGAACCTCGTGGTTAGGTATGGAAAAGGGACGGTCCCATGTTCGCGGCGGCCGAGTTGGGCCGATGGGGCTCCTCGGCCGGCGTGCCGCGCGTATTGGGTCCGATCTCGGGAACGGATATCTTCTCCTCGACCTTGGCGGCCTCCTCCGGCTTGTCGGCCTTGTGGAAGGCCTCGGCCGCGCGGCGCCAGGCCTTGCGAGCCTTCTCGGTTCGGCCGGCGGCCGCGTAGGCGTCGCCCAGGTGATCGAGGATGATCGGGTCGGGCTCGTCTTCCAGGCCGGCCGCCTTCTCCAGTTCGACCACGGCCTCCTCGTAGCGGCCCAGCCGGTAGTAGACCCAGCCGAGGCTGTCGCGGAAGGCGGCGTTGTCGGGCTCGGTGGCGACGGCTCGCTCGATCATCTCCAGCGCGCGATGCAGGTTTTTGTTTTGGTCGGCCCACAGGTAGCCCAGGTCGTTCAGCGCGCCCGGGTCGTCGGGGAACTCGTCGAGCACCTCTTCGAGCCGGCCCTCCGCGCCGGCGTAATTGTCCTGGAGCACGTGGAGGTGGGAGAGGACGAGCTTGGCCTGCCGCATGACGTCGCGGGTTTCGGGCGAGCTGTGGTCGTCGTCGAACCGCTCGATGAGCCGGCGATAGGCGTCGATCGCCTCGTCGTATCGGCCGGCATGGTAGTACACCCAGCCCACGCGCCCTTGGATGCGGGGCGAGTCGGGGTCGAGTTCGGCGGCTTTCCGGGCGGCCTCCAGCGCCCCGTCGGTGCGGCCGTCGAGTTCCAAGGCGCCGGCCAGGTAGAAGTAGAACAGCGGGTTGCTCGCCGGCTGCACGGCCTGATCGATGGCGCGGCGAAAGACCTCGGCCGCCTTGCCGGGCTCATCGCTCAGGAGGAGTCCCATTCCCCACGTAACGAGCAACTCGGCGTCCCGCTGGGGCCGGGCGGCCAGGGCTACGTCGAAGAACTCGCCGGCGGCGTCGAACCGGCCGCCTTCGAGGGCCAACAGGGCGGTGGCCAACGCCCTGCCGTGGTCCAAACCGTTCTCGGCTTCCTGGTCTTGCTGCTGCGCCGCCTCGATCAGCTTTCCGAGCAACTCGTGGTCCTGGGCGATTTCTTCCTGTTCGCTCTCGAGCCCGTCGAGCGCCCCCGCCTTCTCGGCCAGGGCGCCGGCGACCCGCAGCAGGGGCTCCACTCTGCCGGCCCGGCGATAGGCTTCGACCAGGCCGCGGAATGCGGCCATGGTGGGGGCCTCCTCGATCAACTGCTCGAACAGTTCCGCCGCCTCGTCGAGCTTGCCGCCCTGCACATACTGCTCGGCGAGGACGTGTCGCACCGCGGGCGCATCGCCCTGCTGCTCGCGCAGCGCCTCCAGGCGCGGCAGTGCCTCACCAGTCCGGTCTAGGCGGCCGAGCGCGTCGAGCAGCACGCGGTAGGGCGTCGTGCGGTCGGGATCGAGTTTGTGCTCGAAGGCGGCCTCCAGGGTCTCGAGCGTCTCTTCGGGCCGGCCGCTTTCGAGAAAGACCCGCGCCCGGTTCACCTCGAGGCGGCCCGGGTTGGGAGCCGCTTCGTCGGCCTTCCGGTAGGCGGCTTTCGCTTCCTCAAGGCGGCCGGCCGCCAGGAACACGTCGGCAAACAGGGTGTAGGTCGGAGCGGGATTGTCGAGCAGCGCCTGGACCGTTTCCTCATCGAGGGCAAAGTCCTCCGGATTTTCCAGGGCGTGGAGCACGCGGGCGAAGTGCTCGGCCGCCTCCTCATGGCGTTCGAGCACGTAGCAGAGCCGGCCCACGTCCTTGCGGACGTGGATGTCGGTGGCCGTTTCCCGCCGGCCTTCGCGGGCGGCCAGCGCGCGTTCATAGAGGCGGACCGCCTGCTCCCAATCGCCCTGCTCGGTCATGTACTCGGCCAACCGGCGCAGCAGCACGGGATCGGCCTCTTCGAGTTCGACGGCCCGCATGGCATAGCGAACCGCCACCGCCGGTCGGTTCAGTTGGATCGCCAGCGGTACGATGGCCCGGGCGATGGGCGCCGCGTGGGGGTCGCAGCGCAGCGCCCGCTGGTAGAGGCGCAGCGCGGGTTCGTACTGCTCCTGCTGCTGCGCCGCCCGGGCCGTGGCGAACAACGCCAGCGCCTCCACCCGCCGGCGCTCGGCGGCGGTGGGGGGCCTGGCGGGTACGAAGGGTTCGGGAAACGGGTGGAGTTGGAGGGCCTTACCGGGGGTCGGCGCCTCGGGGTCGGCGGCTACGGCGCGTTGAAGCCGGTCCCCGGCCAGCCAACCAACCACGGCGCCCAGCAGGACCGCAACCACCAATTTGCGGAAACAACTCCGGGAATCAGACAACACGTTACACACTTTCGTTCTAATGCGGTCCGCCGTCCGCCGCCGGGGCGGCATCGCTCGCCGGGCGTTCACCGGGGCTTGGGTTTGGCGTGCGGATCGGGCGCCGGCGTGTTCTTGGGGGCATCTGCCTGCTTCGGGGGCTTCTTTTTGCCGGCAGGCGGCCGTTTTGCCGCGTCCGGTTGGGCGGTCGGCGCCGGCTTCTCTTCGCCGGGCGGAGGGGTATCGGTGGCTTCGGCTTTTTGGGCGGCTGTCCGGGCCCTCCGCCCATCGCGCCGTTTCGGCAGCCGGCTTCCGCACTCGGGGTTTATTTCCAACAAGATACCACGCATTTTTGGCGAGTAGGGATTGGCCGAGAAATCGGCGCCCAACTGGTGCAGCCGGGAGCCGAACTCGACGCCCTTGGCCTTCGGGACCGCCCGCTCCAAACCGGCCACCACGCCGGCGGCCACGTCCTCCTCAGACGCCAGGTCGGTGACCTGCAAGGCGCGCATGGTACCCGAATCGATGGCGATGGCGTGCCCACCCAGGGCGGCCTGGACGACGTACGCGACGATAAAACGGTCGGTGCCTTCCAACTTTTCGAGCCACTGGATGGTCGGTCCCAGGTTCTGCTTGCGCAGGCCCTCCAGGTCGAAGGAGAAGTTTTCCTCGAACACGCTGTGGAGGACCCGTTTGACGCGGTGGGCGGCGCGCCGGGGATTGGGCAGGCTTGTCATCACCTCGGCCAACTCGGCGATCGAGGTAACGCGGACCTCGTTCCAGTCGAAAAACGTGTGCACCAACCCGGCAAAACTCTCTTCCGCCGGCTCGTAATGCGCGTCTTCCAGGGCGCAGGCGAACAGCAGGTGTTCGACCACCGAACGCTGGGGATCGGGAGCAACCGGCTTGTAGTGCTTCTTGAGCACCTCGTGCAGATGGACGAACTGGTTGGTGCGGCTCTCGGGTGCCATGGGATCGGGCTCTTGCGGAGGCTAGGGTTCGGCGTCGGAACGGGAATCGTTGGGGGCCGCGCCGGGTTGGCCGGCGTCCCGGGTGTCGTCGGGCAGGACCTCGCGGAGGATCGTGGCAATTTCGATCGACCGCTTCACCCCCTGGTCCAGCAGGAACTTCAAGCGAGGCGTGTACCGCATGTCGATCCGATCGGCCAGGCGCGACTGCAAGAACCCGGCCGCCGACTGCAGCCCGCGCAGGCAAGCCTCCTGCTCGGTGTCGGTACCCATCACCGACACATGGACCTTCGCGTGCCGGAGGTCGTTGGCGACCTCGACGTAGGTGACCGTCACGTGCTGCACGCGAGGGTCCTTGATCTCACGGAGGATCGAGGTGCTGACGACCTCTCGGATGGCCTCAGCGGCCTTTTGCGCGCGTCGGGACGCCATGGTATGTTGGTCTGTGGAGCAATTAGGGGTAACGTAAACGGTGTAGTTCAGGTGGCGGCCGCGGCGGCCAGTGTGCGGCGGACTTCTTCAATCCGGTATTCTTCGAGGATGTCGCCTTCTTTCAGGTCGTTGAAGCCCCGCAGCTTCATGCCGCATTCCATGCCGGCGCGGACCTCGCGGACGTCGTTTTTCTCCCGGCGCAGCGAGTCGAGAAGGTAGTCGCCGATGATTCGGCTTTCGCGAATGACGCGGACGCGGCCCTCGCGCTGGATCGTGCCGCCGAGGACCTGGCAGCCGGCGACCGTGCCCATCCGGCTGATCTGGAACGTCTGCTTCACCAGCGCCCGGCCCAGTTCGACTTCCTGCTTCTCCGGCCGCAGCATGCCTTCCAGCGCGGCGGCCAAGTCGTCGCTCACCTGGTAGATGATCTCGTACCGGCGGATTTGGACGCCGCGCTGTTCGGCCAATTGGCGCGCGCCTTCGTCGGGCACGACGTTGAACGCGATGATGACGGCGTCCGAGGCGTCGGCGAGGTGGACGTCGGCCTCGGTGACCCCGCCCACGGTGGCCTGGAGGATGCGGATTTGCACCTCGGGGTGCTCGAGTTTGGTCAGCTCCTTCCGGATAGCCTCGATCGAGCCTCGCACGTCGGCCCGCAGAATGATGTTGAGCGTCTGCACCTCGTCCTCGCGGCCAAGCCGTTCGAAGAGGTTCTCCAAGGTGACGTGGGGGCGGGCTCCGGCCAACTCGCGCTCGCGCACTTGATGGGCCCGGCGTTCCGCCAGTTCCCGGGCCTGGGAGATGTCGCTGAGCACGTAGAAGCGGTCGCCGGCGCCGGGCGCGTCGTGCAGCCCGGTCACGTTTACGGGGAACGAGGGGCCGGCCTGGTCGTGGCGCCGCCGCGGCTTGAGCGTGTCGTACATGGCCTTCACGCGCCCATACGCCGTGCCGCACACCACCACGTCGCCCACCCGCATCGTGCCGTGCTGCACCAGCAGCTTGGCCACCACGCCGCGGCCTTCGTGCAGTTCGGCTTCGAGGCAGGTGCCCACCGCGGGGCGGTCGGGGTTGGCGCGGTATTCGTGCAGTTCGGCCACCGTCACCAGCGTCTCGAGCAAGTCCTCGATGCCCTCGCCCGTGACGGCGCTCGTCTTGATCACCTCCGTCTCGCCGCCCCACTCGCTGGGAAGCAGCTCATTGGCGGTAAGCTGTTCGTACACCCGCTGAACGTTCACGCCCGGCAAATCGATCTTGTTCAGGGCCACCACAATGGGCACGCCGGCGGCCCGGGCGTGGCTGATCGCCTCCTCGGTCTGCGGCATGACGCCGTCTTCGGCAGCCACGACCAGCACGGCGATGTCGGTCACGTTTGCGCCGCGGGCGCGCATCTCGGTGAACGCCTCGTGGCCGGGCGTATCGACAAAAGCCACGGCGCCGCCTTTGGTGTCCAAGCAGTACGCCCGAATATGCTGGGTGATGCCCCCCCTCTCACCGGAAACCACGTCCAGATCGAGAATGCGGTCCAGCAGCGACGTCTTGCCGTGGTCGACATGGCCGAGGAACGTCACGATGGGTGGCCTGGGCTCCAGCTTCTCCGCCTCCTCGGCCTGCTCGAGTTGGGCGATCACGCTTTCCTCCAGGTCGACCTCGTGGCGGAAGTCGACCTCCACGCCCAGTTCGCCCGCCAGCAACTCGGCGGTCTCCGGCTCCAATTCGGCGTTGATATTGGCCAGCGTGCCCATTGCCATGAGTTGCCGGAGGACGTCGCGGGCGGGGACCCCGATCGCTTCGGAGAAGCTGCGGACCGTGCACGGCAACTCGACCACCACCTTGCTCTTCCGCGGCGCCGCGGTGTTGGTGCCGGTGCGCCGAATCCGGGTTCGCCGCCGGAAGGGGGTGTGGGCTGATTCTTCGTCGGCACCCCCCTTGCGACGGCGCGCAGTAGCGCTCTTCTTCCGCTTCAGTTGCCGCTGTTCGCGGCCGCCGAGAGTCTTTTCCTTTTCCTTTTCCTCGGTCGTCGCCGGGCGGGGCGGACGGCGCGGACGCTCGCGCGCCGCCGGCGAAGGTTCGACCGGCTTGGCCGGCTTCGGCTCGCCCGGCCGCTCCTTCGGCGCCGCCGCCTTCTTCCGCTTCTCCTCGTGCTTTCGCAGATGCTCCTTCAGGGGCTTCGTACCGGTCCTGCCGGCGCGAATGGCGTCTGCCGGCAACTTCAGATCGGGCTTCTGCGGCACCGGCTCCTCGGCCTCCGGCTTGGCCTTCTTCGGCGTCTTGGTCGCAGGGACCGGCGCCAGTTTGATACTCGTCGCCGGCCTGCTTGGGGCCTTCGGGGGCTTGGCCTCCTTCTTCGGGGGCTGCGGAGGCGGTGTCTTACGCATCGTCTCGAGCGGAGTCTCAGGCGGAGTCTCAGGCGGAGTCTCGGGCGGAGTTTCGGGTGGAGTCGCGGGTGGAGTCTCAGGCGGAGTTTTGCGCGTAGTCGCGGGTGGAGTCTCGCGCGTAGTCTCGGGGGGAGTCTCGGGGGGAGTTTTGCGCGGAGTCGCGGGCGGCGCCTTCTTCGCGGCGGGCTTCTCTGGCCGGCTGGGCAAAAACGGCACCTTACCCCCCGCTGTGCCCGTCGGCGCGATGTAGTCGCTCCGGGTGATAGGGCGGGACGGTTCGGGGGCAGCGGCCGGCGCGCCGCCGGACCGAGCGGCCGTCTTCTTCGGCCGGCTCATCGCCGCCTTGACGCGCGCAACTTCCTCATCCGTGAGGCTCGCCAGCGCAGACCCCTTTCCGGTAATCCCCGCCTTTTCGCAGATCTGCACGAGGATTTTGCTGTCAAGGTTCAGTTCCTTGGCCAAAGCGTATATGCGAACGGCCAACTCGTCTCTCCCTTCTTCGCGACGGCCCCGCGAGCGGGACCCGCCGCAACCATGAATAATCTTTTACATACGCACGTCCTCCTCTTGCACCGGCACCCTCGATGCGCCGCCGCCTACGCGGCATCGCCTTGCCGACAACGGGCCGGAAACCGGATACGCGACCTCGGCTCGAACCGGGGCCCAGGGCGTTCCTGTTGGACGCTTCATCATTCGGCCGCAGAAGCGTCCGGCGGCACCCGGTCCGGGTCCTGTCCATCCTCGGCCACCGCCTTGGAAACGTCCGCCTGCCCATGCTCGGTACCGCCGCCCCCCCCGTTGGAACCGATCGGCGAATCGGCCAATCGCCGACCGCCGTCTTCACCAAGCGGGGCGCCCAACGGCTCGCCCGCGGACTGCTCCTGCTCTTTCTCCGCCACGGGCTGTTCCTCCTCCGCCACGGGCTGCTCGTCCTCCGCCGCGGGCTGCTCGTCCTCCGCCGCGGGCTGCTCGTCCTCCGCCGCGGGCTGCTCGTCCTCCGCCGCGGGCTGCTCGTCCTCCGCCGCGGGCTGTTCCTCCTCCGCCGCGGGCTGCTCGGCGTCTTCGGCGTCTTCGGCCTCTTCCTTCTGGGCCTTCGTAGCGGCCAACCGATCCTGCTCCCGCTGATTTCGCCGCTGCTCCCTAGCCCGACGCTCGGCTTCTTCGGCCGCCCTTTCCGCCTGCTGGACGATCTGACCGACTTGCTCCTCGGTCAACTCACCCATCTCCATCAGATCGTCCGGCTCGATCACCGACAGGTCGTCGTAGGAGAGGAATCCTTCGCCCACCAGCCGCTCGGCCAGTTCGTCGGAAACGCCCTCCAGCGAGGCGAAGCCGACGACGGCCTGCTCGATTTGTTCGTCAAGTTCCTCGCGGGTCATGATTTCGATGTCCCAGCCGCACAGCTTGCTGGCCAGGCGGACATTCTGTCCGCGCCGCCCAATGGCCAGCGACAACTGGTCGTCTCGCAGAAGGACGATGGCGCGGCCGAGCATCTGGCACAGGATGACCTCATCCAACTCGGCCGGCTGGAGGGCGTTGGGGATGAGCACCTGCATGTCGTCGCTGTATCGGACGATGTCGATTCGCTCATTGCCTAGTTCATCGACGATATTCTTGATGCGGTTGCCGCGGACGCCCACGCAAGCCCCCACCGAGTCGATGCGCTGGTCGCTGCTCCACACGGCGATTTTGGTGCGGTAGCCCGGCGCGCGCGCTACCGACCGAATCTCGACCACGCCCTCGCCAATCTCCGGAATCTCCTGCTCGAACAAACGTTGTACGAGCTGGGGCTTCGTGCGGCTGATGATGACCCGCACCCGGCTGCCCACCTTCTTCACCTCGTACACGGTCGCCCGAATCCGTTCGTTGACGTGGTGGGTTTCGCCGGGAATCTGTTCGCCGCGGGGCAAAACGGCCTCGGTGTTCGGCAGGGCGACATAGCCGGTGCCGCCCTCGTACCGCTGAATCACCCCCGTGACCAACTGCCCGATCTGCTCCTCGTACTCCTCGTACAGGGTGTCGCGCTCCGCCTCCCGGATCTTCTGGATCATCACCTGCTTGGCCATCTGCGCGCCGATGCGTTCGGCCATCTGATCGGGCTGGAGGGGGATGCCGTTGTGCGTCCCTGTAATCGAACCGTTCTCGCGGTTGATGGTGATCTCGATCTCTTCCTCTTCACCGAAATGTTTTTTGGCTGCCGAAACCAGCGCAGCCTCAATCCCCTCAAAGACCACGGCTTTGTCGATATTCTTGTCGCGGTGGATCGTGTCGACCAGCCGCAAGACTTCGTTGGGATCCATCGTTTGCTTTCCGTTTGTCTTCTCCGGCCGCGCACGACCGATACACTGCGTCATCGCCCGCCATGCCCCCCATCGGGGCAGGGTCCCTCAGCGCCTTATACCTTCACCGTTTACTGTCTCGGGTAATCCGGTAAGCATACCGGGCTGGAAACTCAGTGTCAAGCCGCCCCGGCCGGCCAATGCGACAATCGCCGTTCTGAACGCCACGCGGCGCAGCGAACCCCCCGGTGTGGGTGATTCAATGTTTGGCAATCCAGGGGGTATCTTGCCTGCACAGGCCCATCAAGGGCCTACTTCTTGAGTCGGCCGGGTAGGAACTGATGCTCGGCGGTGAACAGGCGGCGGTAAGCCAAGAGCCCGACCGTCATCGTGCCCAGCGACGCGCCCGCGGCGATCAGGAACATGATGACCATCTGATAGAGGGCGGCCTGGATGGGGTCGATGCCGGCGAGTAGTTGGCCGGTCATCATGCCGGGAATGCTTACGATGCCCAGTACCATCATAGTGTTCAGCGTGGGGATCAGCCCGGTGCGCACTGCCTGCCGGACGGCCCCCTGGGCGGCTTCCCAGCGGGTGGCGCCCAGGGCCAGCAGGGTTTCGACTTCGTCGCGGCGGCCGGCCAACTCGCTGCCCAACCGGTCGATGCCCAGCGAAATGCCCGTCAGCGTGTTGTGCAGCACCATGCCCAGCAGGGGGATGCCATACTGGGCCAGCCGTTCGAGGGGCACCTGCACCACTCCGAAGGCGCCCACCGCGGTCACGCACCAGGCGCTTAGCCAGATGGCCAGGAGGCTGTCGACCAACAGGCCGGCGTACCGTCGCTCGACGCGGCGCACCGCCGCGGTGCCGGCCACCACGGTCATAGCCGCCATCAGGGTTACCACGTAATACCACTGCTCGGCGGCTGCGAAGACCCATCGCAACACCCAGCCCAGTAGCAGCAGTTGGACGATCGTGCGCAGCGTACCCAGGGCCAGCCGGCGCTCCAGCCCCAATTGCAAAGCCAGCGAGATGGCGCCGCAAACGACCATGAGCGATGCCGCCAGGGCAAGCTGCCCATAAGTGAGTTCGATGTAATCAGGGGACATTCTTGGGCTCCTCTTGCGGCGGCGCCATGCGGCCGGCCGCCAGCCGAAGCGTGCGGTCGGTCATGTGCGCGGCTTGGCGGCGGTCGTGGCTTACCCAGCAGAAGGCGCGCCGGGCCGGAGCCGCGTCGAACCACTCGGCCACGAGGCACTCGACCGACTCCGCGGTAGGGGCGTCGAGCGCCGCGGCGGGCTCGTCCAGCAGCAAGACCGCCGGATCGAGTTGCATGGCTCGCAACAACGCGACCATCTGCCGCTCGCCGCCGGAGAGTTCGGCGGTGGGTTGGCGCAGCAGGCCGGCGCCGCGCCCCAGACGTTCGAGCCACGCGACGATCCGCGACTCGTCATATCGCGAGGCTCCGTGAACCTTCAGCCGAAACGGGCGGCGGAAAGCGGCCTCGACCGTTTCGCCGAGCAGCGCGGGACGCTGATGAAGATAGATCACCCGGCTGCGGAAGACCGGCACGGCGGCGCGGGCGACCGGCTTGCCGCGCCAGAACAGTTCGCCGTCTTCGATCGGGTCGAGCATGGCCAAGGCGCGCAGCAGCAAGGTCTTTCCTGCCCCCGAAGGGCCGTCCAGTGCCACCCGCATACCGGGCAACAGCGTCACCGAAACACCGTCGAGCAGCCAGCCGCGACCCTCGGGATGCCGGCGGCGGAGGTTTCGGGCTTCGATCAACGGCAGGGTAGCAGACACGCGATTCTCGAGGCGAAACGGCAACGTCGGCAACCGGCCGCCACTACCGGACATGGACATTCTTTCAAAATAGTATCGCGAAGGGAGACCCCCGAAAAGCCGGGGCGCGGCAAGCCGGCCGTCGCCGTCGACCCTGTGTCGCCATCGACCCTGTGTCGCCGTCGACCCTGGCTTGCTTACGGCGCGGGCTCGTGCGACAATGTGGCGTTCGGCAGCGAACGAGTCTCGGACGGGGCCGGTTCGGCCCGTGATTCTTTTTGGGGGATCTTTCCAACTATGAAAGTGGTTCCATTGGGCGACAACATCGTAGTCAAGCGAATGGAGGCCGAGGAAGTCTCGCCCGGCGGCATTGTGCTGCCCGACGTGGCGCGGGAGACGCCCAGGCAGGGCCGGGTCCTTTCGGTGGGCGACGGGCAACTGCTTCCGAACGGCTCGCGAGCCCGGCACCTCGTGGCTGAGGGCGACCGCGTCCTGTTCGGCAGCTACGCCGGCACCGACGTGGACGTCGACGGCCAGCAATTTCTGATCATGCGCGAGGCGGAAGTTCTCGCGATCGTTCCCTAAAATACATGGAGCTTTGCACACGGGAACCGGAGAAACACTTCCCGCCCGATGCGCCATTCATTTTCCGGGAAAATGCCGGGCAGGAGAAAGCCGGTTTCTTCCCGAAACCGCAAACCCGGCTGATGAGGTCCCGCGGCATTGTTCGCGATGCGGTCGCTTACCACCGCATAACCCTCCTCGGCCGCAGGGGGGCGGAGGGAAACAGACACTTTATCCAACGGAACGACGCCATACGCGCAGCCCTCGCGCAGCTCCGTGGGTTTCAGGGGCGCGCCGTTGACGTGAAACAAGTTGCCGTCGGACGTCTTCCTGACCTCGCCCTTGATGACGTTGGGAAGTTGTAGAAACTTTGCGACAAAGAGGTTTTTCGGGCGGGAGACGATCTCCCGCGGCGTCCCGCGCTGCTCGATCCGCCCGCCGCGCATGACGGTCAGCATATCGCCCAGCGCCATCGCTTCCTCCACCCGGTGGCATATATGGATGAACGTGGTCTTCAGCCGGGAATGAAGCTCCTTCAATCGGCCTATGAGGTCCCGGCAGGTGCCCTCGTCGAGCGCGCTGAGGGGTTCGTCCAATACCATCACATCGGGCTCGATGGCCAGCGCGCGGCCGAGGGCCGCCCGCTGCCGTTCCCCGCCTGAAAGATGCGCCGGAATGCGGTTGGCCAGATGGCCGATATCGAGCATCTCCAGAATGGCGCCCGCCCGCTCCGCGATCTGCGCCCGGCCGAAACGGCGGGCTTGCAAACCGAACGCCACATTCTGCGCGACCGTCTTGAACGGCATCAATGCGTAGTCCTGGGGCACATAACCAATCCCTCGCCGCGCGGGATCGGTGGTGGTCACGTCGCGCCCGTCCAGATGAATCGTCCCGCTTTCGGGAATATTGAGGCCGCAGATGGTCTCCACCAGCAACGTCTTGCCGCAGCCGGTCGGACCGAGCAGGATGCAGTATCCGCCGCGCTCGACATCCAAGGAGACCGATTGCAGCCTGAACGCGCCCACACGGAAACACAGGTCCTTGACAGATATCATCGGATGCCGCTTCACCATATTGACCGTCCTCCGGCCAGCTTTTTGAACAGCAACAGCGCCAGCATGGCGCAGCCCACCATCATCATCGAAATGGCCAGGGCGGTGCCGATCTGACCGATCGACAACTCTAGGTAGATCGTCGTCGGCAGGACCTCGGTCATCTGTCGCGTGGTGCCGGCAAATACCATGAGCGGTCCGTATAAGCCCATGGCCAGCGCCCAGGCGATGACGGCTCCGGCCACGATGCCGTTTCGGATCATCGGAAGGGTAACCCGCAGAAACACCTGCCCGGGCGACCATCCCAGCGTGCGAGCGACATCTTCAAGCCGGGTATCCACCGCGTCCAGTGCGGACTTGACCGTGCGGATGGCATAGGGCGACACGCAGAGGAACTGCGCCAGGACGATGCCGGCGGGCGCGAACACGAATTGGACCCCCCACCCCTGGATACCCCGGCCCAGCGCCGTCTGAAAGAACACCAGCAGAGTTACCCCCACCACGATCCTCGGGAGAATGATCGGCGTATCGACCAGCATATCGAAGATCGCCCTGCCGGGCACATTGACCCGGGATAGGGCGTACGCGCAGGGGACCGCCACCAGCACGGCCAAGACACTGCTGACCAGGGAAGTCCACAGCGTAAGCCACGCAGCATGGCGGATGTCGGCACTGCGAAGAATCTCGACGAGGTACGAGCCGCCCGCCTCGCTCACCTCTGCGGCAAGGTAGGCGCAATTGGCTCCCAGCAGCAGGGCGATAAACCCTCCGTAAACAAACAGTACCACAGCGGAACCGGCCCCCACGGATAGCGCCCCTGCACTGCGGCCTTGTTGTCTTCGTTGACGCACCATTATCTCCTTCGCGTCCGCTCTGTCATGGTACATCGTAGTGGTACTGTTCGAATACCGCCCGGCCCTCCGAGCCGGAGAGGAACTCCGCAAACTTCATCGCTGCGTCCTTGTTCTTTGACGTCTTGAGAACCGCGATGACCAGCCGGGAAAACACGTTCTTTTCCGGCGCGATCTCGATCCACGTGCCGTCTCGCGGATACTGTTCCGCTACGGGCCGCCAGGTGATCGTGGCGTCGGCGTGACCCAATGCCACGGCCTGCGCCACCTCGGGCGCCGTTACGCCGGTGAACACGATGTTGCTCAGCGAGTCGAAAGGCACCCCGTTGTTCTCGAAAATCTCCGGCGTGATCCTGCCGATAGCGGCCGCCCGCCGCTCGGCAACGGCCAGCCGCACCCCCGGCGCCGCGAGGTCCGACGCGTCTTCAATCTCGAGGGGATTGCCCGGGGCAACCATGATCACCGGCACGAACCGGGCGACCTCCCTGGTCGCGTGAACAAAGCCCTCGCGTTTCGCTTCTTCAATATAGAAGTCGTCGCCGGGGAAGAACAGGTCGGCGGTTCCTATGAGTTTAAGCTGCCCTAATAACAGGTTCGACGCGCCGTAGGTGGTTTCGACGCTTATCTCCGAGTGCTCGGCACGAAAGCGTTCCAGAATACCCGGCTCTCCCTCGACGCCGGCCCCGTCCATGGGAGGGCGCAAGCCGGCACCGCAAAGGAACATGACACCGGCACGGTCCCGGTGCTCATCCGCCGGTCCGGCGCGGCCGCAGCCCGAAAGACACACCGCCGGTACAACGACCAGGAGTATGAGCCGAAACGCGCCGTTGAAGGGGGTGCTATTCGCTTTCACTGTGGGTTCCTTTCTGTGACATGTTCAGTGCAAGGCAGGGGAAAAGCCACCTGCAAACGGTTACCTTTCGCGAACATTATTTCAACATCAAAAACAACTCGGCCAGTTTGCGGGGATCGTCGTCGTGCCAGTCCCACATCGACAGCGCGTCCTCGCGAACCTCCCGGTGGCCGAGATGGCTTTCGCTAGTGAGCCAGGTCCAGTCGATGATGCCCGGGTAGATCAGCGGGATGGTCTTCACCGGCACGGCATTCCAATCGGGAGCGGCGCCCTCGAAGTGGACCACCTGGACGTACCGCCGGGACTGAATTCCGGCGTCCTCGGCACTCATCCCCAGGCCGAGTCGGTAGGGATAACCCACCCAGTGCCAGCGCTCGCCGGACCCGTGATGCACGGCCGGCGACCAGGTGTAGAGGCCGCCCGGGCGAAGCTGTTTGTCGTCGGAATAACCCGTCTCCAGCTTGCGCCACATTTCCACCGTCCATTGTCCGTCCTTCCAGATACCTCGGGCCCGCCACGCTCCGGCGCTGCCTTCCGGCGTGCGAAGCACTCGGTAGGGGATCGCGGCGCCTTCCCACTGGGCCACCTCCGGATCGAACGGGACCGTGAAATCTTCCTGGAGGAAGTACGGTTCCTCGCGGCCGAGCCACTGCTCCCGATCGCGATAAAACAGGTCCTGCCGGTAATGGAGGGGGTCATCGTATATCTTGTTGACGTCGAGCGCGCCGCGGCGAACGACTTCCGGGTCGAACATGTACTCGGGGCCCGCGGCGGCGTCCCAGCTTTGAGCGCGGTAAGTGATTGTGCCTTCATCGACGTGGCGATAATCGAGTATCCAGTGGTCGGTTCCGTATTCCAGGGCGTTGCTCCGGTGCGCGCGCCACATCACCAAATCGAGAAACACGCCGTCGGCCTTGAGTTGCTCCAATTCCTCCGGGGGCAGCACTTTGTCCCACGGTCCCTCCCACCAATGGCCTTCGCGCGATTGGGGAAGGTACTTCCGCACGTCCGTTCTGCCGAGTGTTTGCCCCAACCAGGGGTGGGCTTCCACTTCCTCGCGGCTCGCTTCGCCGGGCATGGTTCGAACGCCGACGTGCTGCGTGAGCCAGCCCGCGAAGTTGGTAAACCCCTTCACCGATCCGTCATCGAGTTTGAACGACAACCGGTCTTCATAGAAGCCGCTCCGCCCTTCCGCCACCCAGGGGTCCGGCTGGGAAAAACGCCGCCACTGGCCGTCCTGGAAGACCAGCATGTCGTGGTACCAACCGCCGGGATCGGGTTGTTCCCATTGGAATCGGAAGTATATCTCGTCGTCGTTGAACGCGGTTTGCACCTGGAGGTCGATGACGAGTTCTTCGGGCATCCACTCATGCACGCGCAGGAGCCTTTCGTCGGAATCGGGCGCAAGCCACGCCCAAACGCCCAGCCCCCCGAACCCCGCGCCGATGATCGCCGTAAGCAGCGCTTTTGTCGACGTTCGCAGGCGGATATCCTTGGCGTCGAGAACAAACTTAACGTAGGTCGTAAGCTGCAAGACAATGACGAAAAGCATCCCCGCCGCATAGATGTAGCCGACGATCCCGGGATCGATACGCGGGCGGAGCCAGGCATGATAGACGGTATGCACCACCACGAGATAGAAAATCACGTAGGCGCCCGTCGCTTGGAGCCACTTCCATGGACCGATCCCGAGGAACCGAATGGCCTTTCCCGACGAGGTGGCGGCCAGAGCGAGCGCCCACACCAAGGCGATGAGCCCCACCAGGTCGCTATGCCGCAACGGTAGCACCTGCCAATCCCGCCCATGCCACACCAGCAGCGTGTGGGCAGCCGCCAGGACGGCAAACCAGATTCCTAACTCTCCCCGCCACCGATGCGGGATTCCATACGGCAACTTGCGGAGGTAAGGCTTCCACCAAAGCCTCATCGCCGGGCCGATGGTCATGACGAGGAACAAAAGCACGAAGGCGGCGGCGGCGGTGGCCTGGTTCAGCGTCATATCGCCCACCCAGAACAGGGCGGTCAAAGCGCAGGCCAAAATACCCACGGCAATGTGATAACTCAGGCGGTTTCGGCCGTCGATAATCTCTCGATGCTGTCTCTGCGGCATCAGAAACTTTCTTTGGGCGGGTGAGGAAGGCGGCGGGTCGTCGGCGTGGCTTTCCCGGCAAGTCAAGCGATGAGGGTACAGCGCCTAGTCGGTGGGGTCAAGCAGGTAGCCGCGCTCTGTGAAAACCTGCCGTCCAAACTCCGAGGTGGCCAGCTTCATGAACTGCTCGGCCGCTTGCCGGTTCCGGGCGTGGGTGAGCAGGCACAGCGTAACGCGCTTCCGGGGGAAATCGGCGTCGGGAGGCCGGATCATGTCGACGCGGTCCTTGTACGAGGTGGCGATGAAGCTCCA
>PWXP01000189.1 GCA_003561895.1 Planctomycetaceae bacterium
CCGCGAGCGGAACGAGGCGCCCGACATCGACGTCGACTTCGAGCACGAGCGGCGCGAGGAGGTGTTGCAGTATCTTTACGAAAAGTACGGGCGCGAGCGGGCCGGCATGACCGCCGAGGTGGTTACCTACCGCCCCCGCTCCGCCGTGCGCGAGGTGGGCAAGGCCCTGGGGCTTTCGCTCGATCGGGTCGACCGACTGGCGAAGCAGGTGGAGCGTTTTCACGAAGAGCCGGAACTCGACCGCTACTGCCGCCAGGCGGGCATCGACTCGGAAAGCGCGGTCGGGCGGCAGCTTGTTGAACTCGTGGGGCAGTTGGTCGGCTTCCCGCGGCATCTTTCGCAGCACACCGGCGGCATGGTGATGACCCGCGGGCCGCTGTGCGAGTTGGTGCCCATCGAAAACGCGGCCATGCCCGAGCGGACGGTCATCCAGTGGAACAAGGACGACCTGGACGAGCTGGGCATCCTCAAGGTCGATTGCCTGGCGCTGGGCATGCTCACGGCTATTCGCAAGTGCTTCGACTTGGTGCGGGAGCACACCGGCCGCGAGTGGACGCTGGCCACCATCCCACCCGGCGACGAGGGCACGTACGACATGATCTGCCGGGCCGATACGGTAGGCGTGTTCCAGATCGAGAGCCGGGCACAAATGAGCATGCTGCCGCGCCTGAGGCCCCGGTGCTTCTACGACCTCGTGATCGAGGTGGCCATCGTTCGCCCTGGGCCAATCCAGGGCGACATGGTCCACCCGTACCTCCGCCGCCGCAACGGCAAGGAAGCGGTCACCTACCCGAACGAGGCGGTGCGGCAGGTGCTGGAAAAGACGCTCGGCGTGCCGCTGTTCCAGGAGCAAGCGATGCGGCTGGCCATGGTGGCGGCCGGCTTCACGCCCGGCGAGGCCGACCGGCTGCGGCGCGCGATGGGCGCGTGGCGGCGGCAGGGGGTGATCGACGAGTTCCGCCAGCGGCTCGTCGACGGCATGACCCGCAATGGGTTTACGCCCGCGTACGCCGAGGCGGTGTTCCGGCAGATCCGCGGCTTCGGCGAGTACGGGTTCCCCGAATCGCACGCGGCCAGCTTCGCCTTGCTGGTGTACGCCTCGGCGTGGGTGAAGCACCACTACCCGGCGGCGTTCACCGCGGCGCTGTTGAACAGCCAGCCGATGGGCTTCTACGCGCCGGCGCAACTGGTGCGCGACGCGCGGGCGCACGGCGTCGAGGTCCGGCCGGTCGACGTGAACTTCAGCCGCTGGGAGTGCACGCTGGAGCCAAAGGAAGGGGTGGTTCCAGGCGTTGAGGTTCGGGGCGCGTGGGTGAACCCGGCTGCTGAGACAACCGAAACCACCCACCCTACGAGACGTGCCCTCCGTCTCGGCTTCCTCATGCTGCGCGGCATGCGTCAGGTGCATGCTGAACAGATTGCCGCCGCGCGGGGCGACCGGCCGTTCCGGTCGATCGACGACTTCACGCGCCGCACGAAGCTGCCGCGCGGCGCGATTGCGCGGCTGGCCAAGGCGGGGGCATTCGAGTCGATGAAACTCGGCCGGCGCGAGTCGCTCTGGCACGCGCTCGATTCCGGCGGTGAGGAGGAACGGCCGCTGCTGGCCAATGCCGAGCCGCCGCTGGAACCGCCCGTCGCCCCGTCCGCGCTGCCGGCTCTCTCGCCCGCCGAGGAAGTGCTGGCCGACTACGGTACGCAGGGCCTTTCGCTGCGGGGCCACCCGATGCAACTGCTGCGCGAGCGGCTCGACGCCGCAGGGGTTGCGCCGGCCAAGCGGCTGGCCACGTGGCCGAACAACACGAAGGTAAGCGTGGCGGGCATCGTGCTGGTCCGCCAGCGTCCCAGCACGGCCAAGGGCATTACGTTCGTTACTCTGGAGGACGAAACCGGGCAGGCAAACCTGATCGTCCGTCCCGGCGTGTGGAAGCGGTACCGGCAGGCGGCCCTCGGCGCTGCCGTGCTGCTGGTCACGGGGACGCTCCAGCGCGAAGGCTCGGTCATTCACGTGGTGGCCGAGCGGCTGGAGAACCTGTCCGAGCGGCTGGGCGAGTTGGGCCCGCAATCGAGAGACTTCTGTTAGGAAGGGCCGATGCTACCGCTGCCTGGTCCGCGGGCGGACGGCTTCCGATGGCTGGGCGCGTTCGACGACGCGTTCCCAGCCGAGCGGGGGGGTCACGCGGAAGGGGTCGCGCTGGAGGAAGTTCGTCAGCGTGGCGTTGACCCGGATGTCTTCGAAGACGTACGAAAGCCGCGTCTTGCCGTTGGGCAGGTAGATTTGGAGGGCGAAGGGCGTCATCTCGCGGCCCGAGAGGATCAGTTCCGCCCGGCTGAAGTTGGCGGCGTCTTCGCGGAACCTCGGGTAGGCCTGGAGCCACACTTCGTTCTGCCGGTCGCTGGGGGTGATCAGTCGCAGGAAGTACCGGTGCCGCAGGCTCTCGGCGGTGGCCCCGAACAGGAACGGCAGAGGGCTGTTGGCGATGGCCCTGCCTCGCAACTCCGGCGGCAATTCGTACTCGATGAGCTTTTTAGTGGCGAAGTTGAACTCGAACACCGAGTTCCCGTCGCACACCCAGCGCTCCTGCCGCTCGGCGGGCTCGCGGACCCAGAAGAGGCCCTTGTCGGGCGCCTGGTAGCGGATTTCGCCGGAGTCGGTGTGGGTTGGTTCGTCGCCCTGACCGAAGACCTCGTCGTACTCGCGCCGCACGAAGGAGCAGGTGAATGTCTTCACCTGCGCGCTGCGCTTCTCCCAGGCGTCGAGCACCCAATCGACCTGCTGTTGCTGCTGGGCATCGAGGGTGAACGGGGCCTGCGGTGCGGGCTGTTGCCCCGGCTGCTCGCCGGGCGGGGCGTGCCGGGGGGGTTGATGTGGGCCGACCGGCTGATCCGGCCGTGCCGGCGCCTGCCCGCGGGAGGGGCCGCGAGCCCCCTCTTGCCCGGGCAAGGGCAGTGTCACGAGCACACCAACCAGAACTGTAAGAGGTGCAATGAATCGCATGGCGGGTTCCTTCCCTTCGCGCGTTCTACTTACTTGCCGTTTCCTGTGCCGGCGCCCCGGGCGCCGGCCTCGTTGTTGTACACAAGTTGTGGCCGCCACCTGCGGGCTTGCCCGGCCGGAGCGGTGGTCAGTGGGCTACATGCCGCCGTCACCCCCCATTCGCCACCGGCCGGCTTGCCCGGCCGGAGCGGTGGTCAGTGGGCTAATGCCGCCCGCGTCGTAGCCAGTGACCACGGCTCCGGCGGGGCAAGCCCGCAGGTGGCGTGAGCCACACCGCCCGCGTCGTAGCCAGTGACCACGGCTCCGGCGGGGCAAGCCCGCAGGTGGCCCTCTGTCCAACGCCAACTTATGTACAACAACGAGGGCGCCGGCACGTTCCCGAAGCGTTCTTTCGGGTCGGATTCTAACAAAGTTCGGCCGTACCCCCTATGGCAATTTGCGGGCATAACCGCCAATTGGAGTGGCATTGCGGCACCTATTCGAACGCCCGAATCGACCTATTGCGGCTCGGCCGGTGCCTCGGGCGGCTTCTCCTCCCCTACTTCGGGTGCCCCGGCATCATCGTAGCGGATAGGTGGCAGGCCGTAGGTGGGTTCCGAGGCGTCGGCGTCTTGGTATACCTCGTCCATTTCGGTCGCGTCGACGTTGCGGCGGAGCAGCAGGTAGATGCAGGCCGCGGCCGTGAAGAAGTACCCGTACAGGAACCCGATGGCCAGGAGCTTCACGCCCCCCACCCAGAACGCGACCAGTCCGCTGCCAACCTGGCCGATTTCGCCCAGTTCCTCGGGCCTGCCCCCGAGCGCCCCGATGCGCTCCACACCGACGGCCCAACTTGCCGACCAGTGGGTCATGGTCACAATGCCGGCGGTGAAGTTGGCCACCAGCAACCAGCCCAGGGCCCCAAAAACGGCGGCCACCACGGCGTAGAACAGGTAGTGCAGCGGGCGCTGGAACACGTAGGCGTACGATCGGCTCAGTGCGTCGAAGCTGTCGCTGCCTTCCGCGCTGATGGTGGCCGCCATCAACGGCCAGCCGAACAGCAGCCCGAGCAGCAACAGGGTCATGATGAAGCCGAGCACCAGGGCGATGGGCCACAGGATCCCCACGATCACCAGCCCGAAATCGAAGTTCGCCAACAGCGACGGGACGAACACGCCGGCGGCGCAGAGCACAATCCCGGCGATGGGCAGCAGGGGGGCGGCGAAGTAGGCAGGCCATTTTGCCGCGGCGAAACGCAGCGCCGGCATGAACCCGACGCGCTCCTCGGCCGCGAACTGCACCACGGCCACGCGGGTAATCATCCCGCCGAACAGCGACCAGACGGCCAGCCCCCACAGACCGCAAAGGATCGCCGCGGTCACGGCGCCGGGCGACGCTTCGGGGCGGACCATTTCCATCAGGGGCCGCGTGAGATGGCTCCAACTGCCGAAAACCGGTTCGCCGGCGTGCCAAGCGGTGGGCGCGGCCGGGTCGGCGCCCAGCCAGGCGCCGGGTTCCCGCCGAGGGCCCCACGGGGCCAAGGTGGGCCGGTCCGGCACGGCAGCGCCGATCGCGCGGAAGGGGCTTTCCCGGTATTCGGCCATCCAGGCCAACGGTTCCTCGGCCGGCGAGAACGCCTGGCCCACCAGGGCCCAACCGGCAACGGTCAGCAGCACGCCGGCGGCGGCGGGCAGCAGCACGCGGACGTCGATGGCCATTCGGAACGAACGGAACAGGGCCAGCCAGGGGAACAATTCGCTCCAGGCGACCGACCGGAGCTTCGTGCCGTCTTGGTCGAACATGGTGGTATCCTCTCAGCGGTGTGGTTCCCCAGACCTCGCTAATGGGGTGGCAAGAGGAACGAGCGGTGGCAAACGGCAGCCCCCGGCTGCACGCATTGTGCAATTATACTTCCTTCCACCCAGCCCGCAAGATACCCATTTTGCGTCGTGGCACGTTCCCTTCCGACGCTCACTTTCCATCGCACGTGGCCGTGCCGCACGCCGAACCGGCACCGCCGGTTGCGCAGCCTGCGACCGGCTCTCCGTACATGTCGAGCCGGGGTTGGCGGGCGAGCAACTCCCGGATGGGCTCGAACACGGCCAGAAGGGCCTGGTAATCGGCGTCGTCGGTCGAGGCGAATACGGCCCGCCCGCACGCCTCGGTGCCGCCGGCGTTCTCGGCCAGCGGCGCCAACATGAAACGGTTCTTTTCCGGCCGCTCGACCCGTAGATACCATGTGCGCGGCACGGTGGGAACACCGTTTTCGCAGGGCTTGTGGCACTCGGCGCAGCGGCGGGCGGCCACTTCGTGGAACACGGGTTCGAAATC
>PWXP01000353.1 GCA_003561895.1 Planctomycetaceae bacterium
CTCAATACTCGCCTCCGGTCAACCGCCACCCTTTCCGAGCCTTCGCTCGTGCACGACTTCTCGACTCGGTAACCGTTCACAGGGGGACTGTTCCAATTTTCGCGGCACAAAGGGCGTTTTTTCCCAATGACCCACCGTTTCCGCCGCGAAAATGGGACTGTCCCCTTCGCATCGAGCAGAGAAAACAGCCCGCGCCGCCCCGTGAACGGTTACTCGACTCGTTTTCGGGGAAGACCGCACAACGCCGGGAAATCCCCGGCTTGGTTGTCACCATACATCGTCATGGATAATCCGGGACAGCCCCATCGAGGTGGCTTCCTCCGGCCGGGGCGACCGGCTACAATTCGGCGAAATGCGCTCCCGACGGGTGGGGAGGGAGGCGTGGAACCTGTATGGAGAGCCGACGAATGATTACGCGCATCACCGGCGAGCTGGTGTCTCTGAAAGACGACGTGCTCACGCTCCGCATTGGGGCCTTCGAGCGCGAGGTGCTCATTCCTGAGTTCACCCGGCGCCAGTTGCAGCAGGAGGTGAGCCGGGAAATCAGCCTGCACACGATCGAGTACCTCGAGGGCAACCCCATGCAGGGCCGGCTTACGCCGCGCCTGATCGGGTTCCTCAGCGAGGCCGAGCGCGAGTTTTTCGAATTGTTCTGTTCGGTCGACGGCGTGGGCGTGCGCAAGGCCCTGCGCGCGATGATCCGGCCGGTCCGCGAGGTGGCCGCCGCCATCGAGGAGCAGGACGCGAAGTCGCTCAGCGCGCTGCCGGGCATCGGCCCGGCCATGTCGGAGCGGATCGTGGCGAAGCTGCGCCGAAAGGTGCCGAAGTTCGCGTTGCTGGTGGCCCGCCAGGAGGCCGCCCGGGCCGACGTGCAATCGGACGTCGTGGCCGAAGCCTACGAGGCCCTGCGCACCCTGGGCCACGGCGAAGCCGACGCCCGCAAACTCCTCGACGCCGCCCTGGCCACCGGCCGGAAGTTCAAGGACGTGCAGGCCCTCTTGCAGGCCGTTTACGAGCAGACCCGCCAGTAACGGCCCCGGTTGGAGTTCGCGGTTCAGTGGGCGGCCGTTGTGTTGGAGTTGGCCCTTTAGCGTGCCAACCCAGCATGCGCGATGTTCGGCGCGCTGAAGCGTCCGTCCCGAGGGGCCGTTCGCAAGTTCAACCGCGCGTCCGTTTTCGCACCGCCTCGACCTCGCCGGGCCGAGACGGTATATTGAAAGCTGGTGGATAGTGAAACTCGGACGCTAACCCCCGCCATGCGTGCCGCCCATAAGCAGGGTAAGCCGCGCCGCACTGCATCAATCAATAAATCAGGGAGAGACGATGGCTCGTAAGCTGTTGAATCGCAAAGAGTTGCGCGAAGAGAGCGAGGCGGCCGAACAGGCCGCGGCCGACAAGAGCGAGGTTCCGACCTCCAAACGGAAGCCGGCGAAACGCAAAAGCCGGGCGAAAGTGGTCAAGGAGGTCCGCCTGAAGGCCTTTTGGGGTGTATTCAACCAATCGCTTCGGCGGGTCGCCTTGTTCGAATACGCCCAGCGCAATGAAGCCGACACGAAGGCCAAGGACCTGACCGAGTCGCAAAAAACACCCCATTTTGTCCAGCTTGTCAAAGAAGTGATGGAAGAATAGTATCTTCGCTAAGTAATGGCGCCAGAAATTGGGAGGGGAAACTATGCGAAGGTTGATTGCGTCTTGTGCGTGCCTGGTGTTCGGCTTGGGTATCGCCGGTTGCGGGGAACCGGAGGACGGCCGCGCGCCGTCACGCACGGCATCGCCCCGGATCCGGCAGATCAACACCAATAACCTGCCCCGATTGGGTAATCCGATCACACCGGTCGACGAGGGCCGCCTGGAGGTCACACCGCCGGAGAACTGGCACGTGCCGCCCCGCCGGGCGCGGTGGCTGACCCGGTTCCAGGCCGATGCGGGCAGCCCCTACCCGATGATCTTCGTCACCGCCGAGGACGCCGATGCCATCTTCCACGTGAACGGCGACAACCTCGGGGAATTTGCCGCCGCAGTCCGCAACGAGTTGCTCGCCGACCCCGGCACCCAGCGCCTTGCCGCCGGCTTGGAACCGGTGGTGGTGGGCGGCTTCCGGGGAACCCTGTACCGGAGGTGGGGTAAGAGCGACGGGCGGGTGAGGGAGCGATGGCTGCTCGAAACGGTGGTAAACGGCCGGCGGTACACGCTCGAATTGCGGACTCGCGAGGGACTCGCCGAGGAGTACCTGCCGCATCTTTACGCCGTGGCCTCGGGGCTGGAGTTTATCGAAGCGGAAGACACCGCCTTGACGGCCGTCGACGAAACGCCAGACGAACCCACCGAAGCGGATGAAGACAACGATCAAGATGCCGACGCCCCGTGAGCCGGGAAGAAGCACGCCATGAACGAGTTCCAGCCGGGGCAGACCGTCGGAATCGACCTGGGTACCACCTTTTCGGCCATCGCTCGGATTGACGACGAAGGCAACCCGGTAACCGTGCCGAACGACGACGACGCCGAAGAAACGCCCAGCCTCGTGCTGCTGGTGGGCGAGGGGAAGATCGTCGTCGGCCCGAACCGCACCCGCGCGGCCATGGAAAGCGCGGAAAACGTCGTCGAACGGATCAAGCGGCACATGGGCGAGGCCGACTTCCAGCGCAGCCTGGAAGGCCGGGCCATCACCCCCGAGTTCCTCTCGGCCATGATCCTCAAGAAGCTCCGCCAGGACGCCGAGCGGCGGATCGGCAAGATCGGCAACGCCGTGGTCACCGTGCCTTACTACTTCAACGACGCGCGGCGAAAGGCCACCGAAGACGCCGGCCGGATTGCCGGCCTGCACGTGGTCGACATCATCAACGAGCCGACCGCCGCCACGCTCACCTACGCTTGGCACCGCGGCGAATTGGGCCGCGGCGAAGCGCCCGGCCGGCCGCCGCGCACCGCCCTGGTGTACGATCTGGGCGGCGGCACCTTCGACGTGACCGTGGTCCGCTACACGCCGGCGCGCTTCCGCGTGCTGGCCACCGACGGCGACGTGCAGCTTGGCGGCGTCGACTGGAACGACCGACTGCTGGACCACGTGGCCGAAGAGTTCAAGGCCCGCCACGGCGCCGACCCCCGCGAGTCGGCCGACGCCGTCCAGGTGCTGCGCAACGACTGCGACCTGGCCAAGCTCGAACTGTCTGAAAAGACCCAGACCACCATCACCCACCGCTACCAGGCCAAGGGGGTATCGGTCACGGTCACGCGCGAGCAGTTCGAGCAGCTCACCGCCGACCTGCTCCAGCGCACCGCCGACACCACCGAACTGGTGCTCGAGCAGGCCAGGGTCGAGCCCGACCAACTCGACGCCGTCGTGCTGGTGGGCGGGTCGACGCTCATGCCGCAAGTGCCGGCGATGCTGGCGTCGTTGCTGGGGCAGAAACCCTATGCGGACATTTCGCCGCACACGGCCGTGGCCCAGGGCGCCGCCATCCACGCCGCCATCCTTGAAGTGAGACAACGCGGCGCGCAGAGCCAACTGGCCGAAAAGGTCCGCAGAATGCTCGAAGCGGTCCGGCAGGAGAACGTCAACTCGCATGGGCTGGGCGTGTTGGCCGCCTGCCCGAAGACCGGCAAGGAACGCAACCACGTGATGATCCCCCGCAACACGCCGTTGCCCGTCGAGGTGAAGAAGACGTTCGTCACCCGCAAGGCCAACCAGGAGCGGGTGAGCATTCAGGTGATCGAGGGCGATGCGCCGGACCCCCGGGCCTGCTCGCTGCTGGGCAAGTGCCGCATTACCGACCTGCCGGCCGACCTGCCCAAGGGCTCGCCGATGGAGGTGACCTACGCCTTCGACGCCTCGGGGCGCATCGTGGTTGCCGCGCGCGACGTTACCGGGGGCAAGCAGGCGACCATTCAGATCGAGCGGCGCGGCGGGCTGAACGAGCGGCAAGTGGACGCGTACACGAAGCTCGCCCAGGAGTACGCCGTCGAGTAAACCCGTTCCACGACCGTTCACGGGGGACGGTCCGTTCCTTTCCCACGTTCCAGTCATGGCAGATGAGTTCAACGTCTACCGCGAGTGGCTCGGCATCCGCGAGCCGGAGCGGCCGCTGACACATTACCAATTGCTCCGGGTGCCCCGCTTCTGCGACGATGCCGGGCGCATCCGCGAGCACTACCGCAAGATGAACGCCCACGTGCGCAAGTTCGCCACGGGCGACTACGCGCGGCAGTCGCAGGCGCTGCTCAACGAGTTGGCCAAGGCCATGCTGACGCTGACCGACGCGGGGCGGAAGCGTGAGTACGACGCCGCCCTCGGTCGCAAAGACACGGCCGAGGGCCGCCGCCGCACCATCGAGGAGATCCTGCTGGCCCGCAAGGTCATCGACCAGGTCCAACTCGGCAAAGCCCGCGCGTACGCCGACGCCGTCGGCCTGGAGATTCGCGACGCGCTGGTGCAGCAGAAGATGGCGGCGCCCGCCGTGGTGATGCAAGCGTACGCCGAAGCGGTCGGCCTGCCGTACGTCGAACTGGCCGATTTGGGCATTGCCGACGAGCTGGTGCCGAAGGTGCCGCCGGCCTTGGGCCGTAGCCATTCGTGCGTTCCTGTGATGGTCGACGAAGGCCAGGCGCTGGTGGCCGCGCCGCACCTGCTCGCCCCCGAGGTGGAAGATGAGCTGCGCCTGCGGTTCGACATGCCGGTGCGCACGGTCCTGTGCACGGCGGGCAGCATCAACGCGGTGGTCGAGAAGTGCTACCCGCGCGACACGGCGGCGGGCGGGGCCGCGGGGCCGGCGCCGGCCGGCGCTGCGGAAGGGGAACCGTCTGCCCGAACCGCCGGAAGCGCGGCCGCGGCGGGCAAGGCCGCCGCACTGGGCTTCGCGGCGGCCGGGCTGCTCAGCGGCGTCGGCTTCATCTTCGCACGCGGCGGCCTCGGCCACATGGCCCGAACCGACTTCCTGCTCGTCTTCCTGCTGGCCGTGGCCGGCGGTGGCGCCGCGTTCTTCGCAGCCGGCCGCCAAGAGCCCCCGTAAGCGCGGGTTTCTTGGAGTGCGGCGGCTTGACGCCGCTTTCCATCGTTTTGGAGTGCGGCGGCTTGACGCCGCTTTGGCTCTGCCTTTCTCCCCGCACAGCCCACTCCCGCCATCTCACAACAGCCAGAGCTACCACCAAGTGCAGAGCGTCGTCGAACCGCCTCCTGCGCTATTCGGCAAACGGGGTATCCACTTGACGCAAGTGACCACTACATGTAGTGTCTTGGGGCATGGAAACCTTCCCCTCGCCTGTGGCAGGCATCGATTACCCCCGGAATCTGCAGGAGTTCGACCGC
>PWXP01000480.1 GCA_003561895.1 Planctomycetaceae bacterium
CATTCGTCGGAGGGTACTGAGGCATGCGTAAGGATTCGGTCAGTTACACCATGGCGGTTGCCGCGGGGGTGTGCATTGTGTGCTCGCTGGTCGTCTCGACCGCGGCCATCACGCTCCGGCCTATCCAGCAGCGGAACGCCGAACTCGACCGGAAGCGGAACATCCTTCTGGCCGCCGGGCTGAAGGAGCCGGGCGAGCGGGTCGACGTCGAGGCGCTGTTCGAGCAGATCGAAACGCGGGTGGTCGATATGCGGTCCGGCCGGTTCACCGACGCAATCGACCCGGAAATGGTGGGCGAGCCGCAATACGTAACGCCGCTGCCCGACCAACAGGACCCCGCGGGCATCCGCCGGCGCCCCGATTACCAGGTGGTCTATCTGCGGGAGACCAACGGCCGGTTGGATCGCTTGATCCTGCCGGTTCGCGGCCGGGGTCTGTGGGGCATGATGCACGGGCTGATCGCCCTGGACCGCGACATGAACACTATCCTGGGCCTCATCTTCTACGAGCACAGCGAAACGCCCGGCCTCGGCGGCGAAATCGACAGCGACTGGTGGCGGGACCAGTGGGAGGGCAAGCAGGCCTTCGACCAACAGGGCCGGGTGCGCATCGAGGTGGTCCGCGGAACCGTCCCCCCGGACGCTCCCGACGCCGAACACAAGGTCGACGGCATCTCCGGCGCCACGTTCACCGCCCGCGGCGTCTCGAGCCTCGTGCGGTTCTGGCTTGACGATTGGGGGTACGGCCCCTTCCTGGAGCACATGCGCGAGAAACTCAGCGAACCCCTTGGCGAACATCACGGAGCGAACGAACCATGACCAGGCCTGGCAGGGTCCTCCTGGAACCCATCTTCGACAACAACGCCATCATGGCGCAGGTGCTGGGCATCTGCTCAGCCCTGGCCGTCACCACCCGGCTGGCGACGACCCTTACCATGTGTGCCGCCGTCATCTTCGTCATCACCTGCTCGAACATGGCCGTGGCGGCTATTCGCAGGATCGTGCCCTCCAGCATCCGCATGGTGGTGCAGATGACCATAATCGCCTCGCTGGTGATCCTGGTCGACCAGTTCCTCCAGGCGTACGCGTACGACATCAGCCGGGAACTGGCGGTGTTCGTCGGACTGATCATCACCAACTGCATCATCATGGGCCGGGCGGAAGGGTTCGCCATGAAAAACGGTGTGCCCTTGAGTTTCCTCGACGGGATGGGCAACGGCCTCGGCTACAGCGTGGTCCTGCTGGCCGTCGGCACCATTCGCGAGTTGTTCGGCTCCGGCACCCTGCTCGGATATACGATCCTCGCCGTCACCCGCGACGGCGGCGGCGACGGCGGCTGGTACGAGGCCAACGGGCTGATGCTCCTGGCCCCCAGCGCGTTTTTCATCATCGGGCTGTTGATTTGGGCGTTGCGGACCTGGAAACCCGACCAGGTGGAAGAGGAGTAGCATTCGCGGGGGACTGTCCCGGTTTTCGCGGCACGGCGCCGGCTCCCCGACAAACCGACCTAGACGGCCGCGAAAACGGGACTGTCCCCTTCGCCTTGACAGGGAAACCGACCAATGTTCGAGCATTACCTCAGCATCTTTCTGACCGCCGTGTTCATGGAGAACCTGGCGCTGGCCTTCTTTCTGGGCATGTGCACCTTCCTGGCGGTCTCGCGGCGGGTCGACACCGCCCTGGGCTTGGGAATTGCCGTGGTCGTGGTGCAAGGCATCACCGTGCCGGTGAACAACCTCATTTTTCGCTATGTTCTCCAGGAAGGAGCGCTCGCCTGGGCCGGCCTGCCGGAGCTGGACCTGGCGTTCCTCGGGCTGATCACCTACATCGGCGTGATTGCCGCCATCGTGCAGATCCTGGAGATGACGCTCGACAAGTACGTGCCGGCTCTGTACAACGCGCTGGGAATCTTTCTGCCGCTGATCACCGTCAACTGCGCCATCCTGGGCGGGTCGCTCTTCATGGTGCAGGAGGAGTACAACTTTGCCGAGAGCGTGACGTTCGGGCTGGGCACGGGCGTGGGCTGGGCGCTGGCCATCGTCGCGCTGGCTTCGATCCGCGAAAAGCTCAAGTACAGCAACGTCCCCGCCGGCCTCCGCGGCCTGGGGATGACGTTCATCATCACCGGGCTGATGGCCCTGGCGTTCATGTCGTTTGCCGGAATCATGTTATAAGGGGCCGCGCGTTGATCATCCAAATTGCCATTGGCGTCGTTGCGTTTTCGGGCATTGTCCTGGCCCTGGTCGCCGTCATCCTGGTGGCGCGGCGGTGGCTCGTACCTTCCGGAGAGGTCCAGGTCCTCATCAACGACAATCCGGAAAAATCGCTCGTGGTGCCCACCGGCGGCAAGCTGCTGAACGTGCTGGCCGAGAACCGGATCTTCATCCCCTCGGCCTGCGGCGGGCAGGGAACTTGCGCCGAATGCCGCGTGACCGTGCGCCAGGGCGGCGGCGACGTGCTGGCCACCGAGCGCAATTTCCTCAGCCGCCGCGAGGTGCGCCAGGGCGTTCGCCTGAGCTGCCAGGTGTCGGTCAAGCAGGACCTCGACATCGAGATCCCGCCGGAGGTGTTCGACATCAAGCAGTGGGAGTGTACGGTCCGCTCGAACCGCAACGTGGCCACGTTCATCAAGGAGTTGGTCCTCGAGTTGCCGCCCGGCGAGGAGGTGGAATTCAAGGCCGGCGGGTACATTCAGATCACCGCCCCGCCGTACGAGGTGGACTTCCGCGACTTCCGGATCGACGAGCGTTTCCGCGACGACTGGGACAAGTACAACGTGTGGCGGTACAAGTCGAAGGTGACCGAGCCGGTGTCGCGAGCGTACTCGATGGCGAACTACCCGGGCGAGAAGGGCGTCATCATGCTGAACGTGCGGATCGCCACCCCGCCGTCCGACGCGCCCAACGCCCCGCCCGGCAAGATGTCGTCGTACATCTTCAGCCTCCAACCGGGCGACAAGGTGACCATCTCGGGGCCCTACGGCCAGTTTTTCATCAAGGACACGGACGCCGAGATGATTTACATTGGCGGGGGGGCCGGCATGGCCCCGCTCCGCTCGCACCTGTTCGAGCTGCTCAAACGGCGCCATACGCAGCGCAAGGTCTCCTATTGGTACGGAGCGCGAAGCCTGCGCGAAGCGTTCTACACCGACGAGTTCAATCGGCTGGCCGAACAATTCCCAAACTTCCAGTGGCATCTCGCCCTCTCCGAGCCGTTGCCCGAAGACAACTGGGACGGCCCGACCGGCTTTGTGCACCAATTGCTTTACGAATACTACCTGAAGAACCACCCCGCACCGGAGGACGTGGAGTACTACTTCTGCGGGCCGCCGCTGATGAACCAGGCCGTACTGAACCTCTTGGACAACCTGGGCGTGGAAGAGGAAAACATCGCCTTTGACGATTTCGGTCTATAAGCGAATGGTTGCCATGCAACTCATCGTATTTCTCGCCGCCGCGCTGCTCCTGGCAGGATGCGCCGCCGACGTGCAAGACGATGCCCCCCTGTTGACGCTGTCCGGGTCGATCATGGGCACGCAGTACAGCGTCAAGATTGCAGACCCGCCGAAGCAGGACGGCGCCGCGGCGGAACTGCGCCGGGGCGTGGAAACGCGGCTGGCCGAACTGGAAGGGCTGCTTTCAACCTACGACCCCGGTTCCGACGTCTCGCGGCTGAACCACTCGCGAAGCATCCAGTGGACGAGTGTTTCGCAGGAGACCGCCGACGTAGTGGCCGAAGGGATCCAAGTGGCCCGTTATACGGAGGGGGCGTTCGATATCACCTGTGGGCCGCTGGTCAACCTCTGGGGGTTCGGACCCGATCGCCAACCCCTCAGCCAAGCCCCCACCGATGAACAGCTCGCGCAGGCCAAGGCCGCCGTGGGCCTCGAATATATCGAGTACCAGCTCAACCCGCCGGCCGTCCGCAAGACGAAGCCCGAGGTGCACGTCGACCTTTCAGGCGTCGCCAAAGGCTACGCCGCCGATCAGATCGCGCTGCTGTTGCGCGAGGCAAGGATCGCGAATTTCCTGGTCGACATCGGTGGCGACATGCGGGCCCGGGGAGTCAATCCGGACGAGCGCCCGTGGCGGATCGGCATCGAAGCGCCCCTGCCCGGGGTGCGCAGCATCCACCGGGTGGTGGAGTTGTCCGACACGGCCCTGGCCACTTCCGGAGATTATCGCAATTACTTCGAGCAGGACGGCAGGCGGTATTCGCACGTCCTCGACCCGCGTACCGGCCGGCCGATCGAACACCGGCTGGCGTCCGTATCGATATTAGACCCCTCCTGTGCCCGGGCCGACGCCCTGGCCACCGGCCTGTTGGTGCTCGGTCCCGAGGAGGGCTACCGCGTTGCCAGGCAGCAGAGGCTCGCCGCCCTGCTGATTGTCGCGACGGAAGCCGGGTTCGTCGAACGCATGACCCCGGAGTTTGAAGCTGCCTGCCCGCCACGCCGGTAGCTGGACGGGCCGGCGGAGGGCTCGCCCTCCTTAGACAGTACCCGCCTGCCGCCGAATCGCTCACCGCTGGTCGGAAGAGACCGCCATGCAAGAGTTCATCGCCACCGTCGTCGTTTTTGCTCTGGCCGCATTGGGGCTCGGGATTGGGTTGTTGTGCCGATCGCGGCACCTGCGCCCCGGCTGCCGCCACCAACCGGGCCCGGCGCCGCCCAGCGGCTGCGGGCGCCCCGACTGCTGCTCGGCTCCACAGGATCGGGAACAAAACGGCACACCCCCGAACTCTCCCAGCTTGGGCGGCCCCCGCGGCGGTGACAGCAGGAAGCCACCCGGTGAACGATTACCCTGATGGAAATGCCGCTCGAACCCCACAGGTCGAGCGTCACTCGCCCGCCGCTGGGGCTTCGAGGCTCATCGCGCTGGTGCGACCGCGGATCGTTTCCGCGCATCGGTGCAAGGAGGCAGCCCCGTCTTAGGTCAATAAAACAAGCTGGGCACAAACAGAACCACCTGGGGAATATAGGTAATGACCGCCAAGACCACAATCATTACTGCATAGAAAGGCAGCATGGTCTTGCTCAATTGCTCGATCGACACCCCTCCAATAGCACTGCCGACAAACAGTGTTCCACCCACCGGTGGAGTTAACAATCCGATCCCCAAGTTAAGCATCATCACGATGCCGAAGTGCACAGGATCCACGCCTACCGAAACGGCAATCGGCAGGAAAATTGGCGTACCAATCAAGATCAACGAGGACATATCCATAAAGGTGCCAATCCCTAACATTATTACGTTAAGAATCAACATCACGACGATTGCATTTTCGGAAA
>PWXP01000634.1 GCA_003561895.1 Planctomycetaceae bacterium
GACCAACCCTCCTCGGGTACGACCTTCCACGCCAGCCGCCCCTCCGCCCGCAAATCGAGGCATGCCAGATAGCCGGGCCGGAGCGAGGCGTCACGTTCCAGCGGTTCCGCAGTGACGCTACTGCCCATGCGTGCGTACAGACGATGGTTGTCGATGGTCAGCGTGAACTGCGGCGCCCCGAACGTGTCGGAAGGAACAGGCCCGCGGTCGGTCACGCCCTCCAGTTCTTCGCGAAAGACGGCCCGGCCGGCGCCCTCCCAGGCCGGCGATCCGTCGGCCACGCGGAAGCCGAAGACCTCCCGGTGACTGCCGGCGAACACCAGCCCCTCGGACCAGACCGGGTGGAAGGCGAGTGCTGCGGCGGCCTTCGGGCCGGCCTCGGGCAAAGCTTCCCGCCAGGCCACGGCGGCCACCTCGGGGGCTCCCCGCGCCGCGGTGTTCCTGCCCAGCGAGCCGGCAAAGGTGGACCAGTAAGGGTCTTGGCGTTCGGGCGGCCACGCTTGACTGGCCTCGAGCAGTTCGGCCAGCGCCGGGGCGAAATCGACTTCGCGGCCCTCCAATCGCCCGCGCGCCTCCGGATGCAGACGCCGGAAATGCTCCAACTCGTCGGCCGCCCGCTCGGCCGAACCCTCCAGGATCGACACCAGAACCAACCTCGCCCGAACGGTGGCAAGGTCGAGGACGGTGTCCGGGTAGCTCAACCAGGTTCGCGGCACGTCCGGGGGGGCTTCGACCGGCAGGATGCGTTCCCAATGCCGGCGCGCGGAGGCGAACTTGCCGGCCTGGAGGGCCATCTCGCCCAGCAGCAGCAGCGCTTTGTCGCCAAAGCTGCTGGCGAAGGCGTCGTTCACCACCTTTTGCAGCACCCGGCGATCAGGCCCCGCGCGCCCCTCCTCGTACCACTGCCGCGCGAGCGGGTCGATTCGGCTGCGGTATACCTCAAGTGCTTCGGGCGGCAGGTGCGCGAGCTTCAGGCGGCCGTACTCCTGCAACCCGACGAAGCGGTGCTCGGTGACCGGCACCAGCCTGTCATCGGGCGTGCCGGTGGCCGCCAGCAGTGTATCGACGGCCTCGGCCCATTGGCCGTCATCGAGCAGGGCGTCGACTCGGTCGAGTTGGGCGCGCAGCTCCCCGACGACGTGGGGCACTTGCACGCCGGCGTCCAGTTCGAACCGTGTGCCGGCGGTCGTCATGCCCACCTGCGCCGACGCGGCCGCCGGCGCGCACAGGACTGCCGCCAGGAGCAGCCATCGGCCAAGTGGGTTTCTGCAAGTCAACAATTACCCTCCCGAGGGGCCAGCAAGCACTAGAATGAGCAAACGCCCCCTACCCCATTCGCGGAATGAGAAGCGGGGTATTCCACTTTCCATTGTAGGCCAAGCAGGCCATCATGCAAAGCGGCCGCCCTTCGCTCGGCGGCACCCGAAAGGGGCAGTGCGTTCCGCCTTGGAGTGTGGGAATCCATTCCCGCTTTCGTTCCGCACGGTGTTTCCTGCCTCCTTGCCGCCCGGCGATCGGTTGCAGACGACAGTGACTTTGCCGAATCTGGGCGTTGCGGGCCGTGCCGAAGACCCTGCCAGGCACTTGCGACGCGGGCCGAACCCTGCTATACTGGGCAGATGTCGCCCCTGATGGAGTGAAGAGACCCATGCCGACGGTTCTACGGATCGGTCCTCATAGGTTCCTGTTTTACGCCTCGGACTTCCAGGAACCGTGCCGTATCCACGTCCGTCGCGATGACATGATGGCCAAGTTTTGGATCCTGCCCGTGCGGCTCGCCGCGAATTTGGGGTTTTCCGCAAGAGAGTTGCGCGATATTGAAAAGCGGGTCAAAGAGCATGAAGACGATATCGAAAGGCGCTGGAATGAATTCTTCGGCCATTCTTGACAAAGAAGCGGCTGCCCTGGACGTCGAAGTCACGGAAGAGGAATTGATCGTCCACCTTGTAGACGGCCGGAAGGTATCGGTTCCCCTCGCCTGGTATCCGCGGCTCCTTCACGGAACTGCAGTGGAGCGGAGCACGCACGAACTCATCGGCCGCGGAACCGGCATTCACTGGCCCCTGCTCGATGAAGACATCTCCGTGGCCGGCATCTTGAAGGGGTACCCATCGGGCGAGTCGCCTCAGTCGCTCAAACGCTGGTTGGACGCCCGAAAGCAACGCTGACCGAGGCTTTCACTGCCCCGCCACAATGCCCCCGGCTTGGCTTAGGAGGGCGGATCGTTACCGCTTCTCGCTACACCGGCAGGCTGCCCTCCCGGCTCAAAAACTGTTACAGAAAACCGCGTCCCCCTCCAAACGACCCGCCCTACGCCTCCTCGACACCCCGTCGCCAGGCGGGTACAATGGCCGCTCCTCCGCCACCCGGCGGGAACGGACCTGTCACCTATCGAGGTTCCCGGGCATGACGCCGCACCAGTTCATCGCCAAGTGGCAGCGCGCCGAGCTTTCCGAGCGGAGCGCCTACCAGCAGCACTTCCTCGACCTGTGCGCGCTGCTCGACCAGCCCACCCCCGCCGCGGCCGACCCCGAGGGCGCCTGGTACACCTTCGAGCGCGGCGTGCGCAAGACCCTCGGCGGCCAGGGCTGGGCCGACGTGTGGCTGCGCGGCCACTTCGGCTGGGAATACAAAAAGAAGCGCAAGAACCTCGACGAGGCCTACCAGCAGCTTCTCCTCTACCGCGAGGACCTCGAAAACCCGCCCCTGCTGGTCGTCTGCGACCTCGACCGGTTCGAAGTCCACACGAATTTCACCGGCACGGCCAAGCGGGTGTACGCCTTCGACCTGGCCGGCCTGGCCGACCCGCAGAACCTCGACACCCTCCGCAAGGCCTTCACCGACCCCGAGGCCCTCCGCCCCGGCCTCACCTGCGACAGCATCACCCGCCAGGCCGCCGAGCAGTTCGGCATGTTGGCCGACGGGCTGCGGATGCGCGGCGTGCCCGCGCCGGACGCCGCCCACTTCCTCATGAAGCTCATGTTCTGCATGTTCGCCGAGGACATCGAGCTGTTGCCCAAGCACCTCTTTTCGCGCATCCTCACGGGCGGCCGCAGCGACCCGGCGCGGCTCTCGCAGCGGCTGGCGGGTCTGTTCGGCGCGATGGGCAGCGGGGGCGACTTCGGCGCCGACGAAATCCCCTGGTTCAACGGCGGCCTGTTCGCCGACGCCGACGTGATCGACCTGCGGCCCGGCGAAATCGTTGCGGTCATTCGCATCAACGACTACGACTGGTCGAACGTCGAGCCGTCCATTTTCGGCACGCTGTTCGAGCGGACGCTCGACCCGGCCAAGCGGTCGCAGATCGGCGCGCACTATACCAGCCGGGAGGACATCCTCACGCTGCTGCGGCCGGTGGTGATGACCCCGCTGCGGCGCGAGTGGGACGCGGTGCAGGCCGCGTGCGAGAACCAGTGGGAGAAGGTCAAGAAGGACGGGGCCGGGCGGAAGCGGGCCCCCCGCCGACCCTCGAAGGCCGCGCGCGACCTCGAGCGGAAGCTCTTGGACTTCGTCGAGCGGCTGGCCCACGTTTGCATTCTCGACCCGGCGTGCGGGTCGGGCAACTTCCTGTACGTGGCCGTCAACCTGCTGTTGGACCTGGAGAAGGAGGTCATCGCCTACGGCGCGGCCCGGGGCGTGAGCCTGCTGCCCAGCGTGCGGCCCACGCAGTTGCACGGCATCGAGATCAACCCCTACGCGCAGCAGCTTGCCCAGGTGGTCATCTGGATCGGCTACCTGCAATGGATGAAGCAGAACGGGTTCCGCACGCCCAGCAGCCCGGTACTGGAGCCGATCGAGACCATCCGCCTGCAAGACGCCATCCTCGACCTTTCCGACCCCGAGAACCCCAAAGAGCCCGACTGGCCCGAGGCCGATTTCATTGTGGGGAACCCGCCGTTCTTGGGTGGGAAGCTGCTGCGAACGAACCTTGGCGATGAGTACGTCGAGCATATGTTCACCGTATGGAATGGGCGCGTACCGCGCGAAGCCGATCTTTGCTGCTACTGGTTCGCCAAGGCGTGCGAAGCGATCCGGCTTGGAGAATGCGGCCGGGCAGGGCTCTTGGCAACCCAGGGCATCCGCGGCGGCGCGAACCGCAAGGTGCTCCAACGCATCAAGGAAGCGGGCGACATCTTCTTTGCTGAAAGCGATCGGCCGTGGATTCTCGAAGGGGCGGCCGTGCACGTGTCGATGGTCGGGTTTGACGACGGGTCGGAGACGACCCGCCAGTTGGACGGTCTGCCCGTTACAACCATCAACGCCAACTTGCGGAACACCATTGATACGACCAAGGCCGTACGCCTGCAAGACAACGCGAATATCTGCTATATGGCGGACACGAAGGGCGGAGCCTTCGATATTCCCGAAGCGGTCGCCCTGGAAATGCTCCACGTGCCGAACGTGCATGGGCGTCCGAATTCGGACGTTGTCATGCCATGGGTAAATGGCCTGGACGTGACCCGCCGCTCCCGCGATATGTGGATTATCGACTTCGGCACCGATACGCCACTCGATACGGCAGCATGCTACGAAGCCCCGTTTCGATACGTCGACGAGAAGGTACGCCCCGTACGCGAGACAAACAAGCGGCAGTCGTACCGCGAGAAGTGGTGGATTCACGTGGAGCCACGGCCCGCGATGCGACGCGCTATCGCTACGATACCACGTTTCGCGGTGACAATCGGGGTCGGAAAGTACCGGCTATTCGCGTGGATGAAGCGACCGACACTGGCCGACCATGCCGTGTTTGCCTTCGCAGACGACACAGACTCCTTCTTCGGCATTCTCCATTCGCGCGTCCATGAGGTGTGGGCCCGGGCGCAAGGCACGCAGGTTCGCGAACGCGAGAGCGGCTTCCGCTACACGCCGACCACCTGCTTCGAAACCTTCCCCTTCCCCGCGCCGACCGACGCGCAGCGGGAGGCGATTGCCGAGGCGGCGCGGGAGTTGGACCGGTTGCGGAACAACTGGCTGAACCCGCCGGAGTGGACCCGCGAGGAGGTGCTCGAGTTCCCCGGCTCGGCCGACGGCCCCTGGGCCCGCTACGTGACCGAGCCCGACGCCCGCGGCATCGGCACCGTGCGCTACCCCCGCGTTGTGCCGCTCAACGCCGAGTGCGCCCGCGAACTGAAAACCCGCACGCTCACCGCCCTGTACAACGCCCGCCCCACCTGGCTCGACCTGGCCCACCGCCGCCTCGACGCCGCCGTGCTGACCGCCTACGGCTGGCCGGAGGACCTCCCCGACGACGCCCTGCTCGCGCGGCTGTTGGAGTTGAACCTTGC
>PWXP01000579.1 GCA_003561895.1 Planctomycetaceae bacterium
CAATTATTCCCGGGCGGGCAAAACAGGTGGGCGCAGCGCCCCCCCAACCTCCCGCCCGCTTGAAAACGAGCCGGCCCAGAAAACGAGCCGGCCCAGAAAACGAGCCGGCCCAGAAAACGAGCCGGCCCAGAAAACGAGCCGGCCCCCCTTGCGGCATTTGCAAGCGGCCGTTAGGTTGGCGGGTTTACGCAATGCTTGCCCCCGCCGCCTACCCGTGCCGGCGTGAAAGGCGGGCCGCCGGTGTCGCAGAAGCCCTTTCGCTGGCCTTATTGCGAGCAACCATAAAGGGGGCTCTCGTTGCGTAGACTATGGCGTCCCCTTGCCAAGGCGGTTGCTGGACACCTACCCCAAACTCGCAGTTTTAGGAGAGCTTATTGTGGCTGAACGACGCTTTGTGACCATCGACGGGAACGAGGCGACGGCGAATATCGCCCATTGGTGCAACGAGGTGGCGGCGATCTATCCGATCACGCCCTCTTCGGGGCTGGGCGAAATGCCCGACGCCTGGGCCGCCGCCGGACGAAAAAATATCTTCGGCTCCGTGCCGCACGTGATTGAAATGCAGAGCGAGGCCGGGGCCGCCGCCGCCGTCCACGGGGCCTTGCAGGCCGGGGCTGTGACGACCACCTTCACGGCCTCGCAGGGACTCCTGCTGATGATCCCCAACATGTTCAAGATCGCCGGCGAATTGACGCCCACGGTCTTCCACGTGACCGCCCGAACCGTGGCCACCCACGCGCTGTCGATCTTCGGCGACCACAGCGACGTGATGGCCTGCCGTTCGACCGGCTGGGCCATGCTGGCCAGTGGGTCCATTCAGGAGGCCCAGGATATCGCCCTGATCGCCCAGTCGGCCACGCTGAAGTGCCGGGTGCCGTTCGTGCACTTCTACGACGGCTTCCGCATCTCGCACGAGGTGAACAAGGTCGAGGAGCTTGTCGAGGACGACTGCCGGGCGATGATCGACCTGGACTTGGTCAACGCCCACCGCGAGCGGGCGATGACCCCCGAGCGGCCGGTCCTGCGGGGCACCGCCCAGAACCCCGACCACTTCTTCCAGGCCCGCGAGGCCTGCAACCCGTTCTACGCGAAGGTGCCCGGGCTGGTCCAGGAAACCATGGACGAGTTTGCCAAGCAGGCGGGCCGGCAGTACCACCTGTTCGACTACTACGGGGCCCCCGACGCCGATCGGGTGATCGTGCTGATGACCTCCGGCTGCGGCGTGGTCGAGGAGACGGTCGACAAGATGGTGGCCGAGGGTGAGAAGGTCGGGCTGGTGAAGGTGCGGCTGTTTCGCCCGTTCAACGGCAAGGCGTTCGCCGACGCCCTGCCGACGACGGTGAAGGCCGTCGCCGCGCTCGACCGCACCAAGGAGCCCGGCTCCGCCGCCGAACCGCTCCACCAGGACGTGGTTACGGCCCTGGCCGAGCATGGCCCCGCCGGCTCCATCCCGCGCGTGGTGGGGGGACGGTACGGGCTCAGTTCGAAGGAGTTCACCCCGGCCATGGTCAAGCCGATATTCGACGAACTAGCCAAGCCGGAACCTCGCAACCACTTCACCCTGGGCATCCTCGACGACGTGACCGGCACGAGCCTGCCGTTCGACGAGAGCTATTCGATCGAGCCCGCCGACGTGACCCGGGCCGTGTTCTTCGGCCTCGGCAGCGACGGCACCGTGGGCGGCATCCGCAACACGTGCAAGATCGTGGGGGAGAACACGCCCCTGTATTCGCAAGCGTACTTCGTATACGACTCCCGCAAGGCCGGGTCGCTCACCATCTCGCACTTGCGCATCAGCCCGAGGCCCATCAAGGGCTCCTACCTCGTCCACAGCGCGAACTTCGTGGCTTGCCACCAGTCGCACTTCCCCGACCGGCTCGACATGCTGTCGATGGCGGAACCGGGGGGCACGTTCCTGCTGAACAGCTCCTTCGGCCCCGACGAGGTATGGGACACCCTGCCGGCCGAAACGCAGCAGCAGATCATCGACAAGGAGCTGAAGTTCTGGGTGGTCGACGCCTACCGCGTGGCCAAGGAGACCCAAATGGGCGTTCGCATCAACACGATCATGCAGACGTGTTTTTTCAAGCTGTCGGGCATCCTGCCGGAGGACGAGGCCATTGCCCAAATCAAAGGCGCCATCCAAGACACCTACGGCAAACGCGGCGAGAAGGTGGTCCAGCGGAACTTCGCCGCCGTGGACGGGGCGTTGGGGTCGCTCAAAGAGGTCAACGTGCCGGACAAGGTGACCTCGGCGAAGCACCGCGTCGGCTCCGTACCCGACGACGCGCCCGCGTTCGTCAAGGACGTGCTCGGCGAGATCATCGCCAACCGCGGCGATCACATTCCGGTGAGCAAGTTCCCGGTCGACGGGACGTTCCCTACCGGCACGACGAAGTACGAAAAGCGAAGCATCGCCCAGGAAATCCCCATCTGGGACAAGGACGTGTGCATCCAGTGCGGCCAGTGCTCGCTGGCCTGCCCGCACGCCACCATCCGCATGAAGGTGTTCGACCCGGCCATGCTGGAAGGCGCGCCCGATACGTTCGAAACGGCCGACTACAAGACCAAGGAGTACCCGGGCTGGAAGGTTCGCCTCCAGATCTATCCGGACGACTGCACCGGCTGCGCCCTGTGCGTCGACGTGTGCCCGGCGAAGAACAAGCAGGCGGCCGGCCGGAAGGCCATCAACATGGAGTGGAAGCTCGACCACCTCGAGCGCGAGCAGCAGAACTTGGCGTTCTTCGAGACGCTGCCCTACCCCGACCGGAACACGGTGCGGGCCGATACGATCAAGGGCTCGCAGCTTCTCGAGCCGCTGTTCGAGTTCAACGGGGCCTGCGCCGGCTGCGGCGAAACGCCCTACGTGAAGCTCATTACGCAGTTTGTGGGCGACCGGATGATGATTGCCAACGCCACCGGCTGCTCCTCCATCTACGGCGGCAACCTCCCCTGTACGCCGTATACGACCAGCCCGCAGGGCCACGGGCCCACCTGGTCGAACTCGCTGTTCGAGGACGCCGGCGAGTTCGGCTTCGGCATGAGGCTGGGCGTCGATCAGCAGATCGAATACGCCGCCGGCCTGCTGCAGAAGCTGGCCTCGAAACTGGGCGACAACCTGGTCGCGCAACTGATCAACAACAAGCAGGAGACCGACGAGGAGATTGCCCGGCAGCGGGCGGCGGTGGCCGAACTGAAACAGAAGCTCCGGTCGCTCGACGCCCCGGAGGCGAAGGCCCTGTCGGGCTCGGCCGAGTACCTGATCCGGCGGAGCATCTGGAGCTTCGGCGGCGACGGCTGGGCCTACGACATTGGCTTCGGCGGCCTCGACCACGTGTTCGCCTCCGGCCGCGACTTGAACATCCTGGTGATGGATTCGGAGGTGTACTCGAACACGGGCGGGCAGGCCAGCAAGGCCACGCCGCGCGGGGCGGTGGCCAAGTTCGCCGCCGCCGGCAAGCCCAGCCGCAAGAAGGACCTCGGCATGATCGCCATGAGCTACGGGGGCGTGTTCGTCGGCCAGATTTCGATGGGCGCCAACCCGATCCACGCGCTGCGCACCATTCGCGCGGCTGAAGCGTACCGCGGCACCTCGCTGATCATCGCCTTGAGCCACTGCATCGGCTGGGGCATCGACATGGCCGCCGCCATGCAGTGCCAGAAGGAGGCCGTCGAGTGCGGCTACTGGCCGCTGTACCACTACGACCCGCGCGAACCGAAGGCCTTCAGCCTCGACAGCAAGCCGCCGAAGGGCGCGTTCAAAGACTTCGCCCTGAAGCAGGCCCGGTTCGCCATCCTGGCGCGCAGCAATCCGGAGCAGTCGGAACGGCTGCTGAAGCTGGGGCAGGAGGACATTGACGTGCGGTGGCATCTTTACTCGCACTTGGCGGCGATGCAGCCGGGTGACAACGGCGGGGAAGCCGCCAAAACCGAAAAGGAGGTGAACCTATGAGCGCTGATCTTCGCACCACATATCTCGGATTGAATCTTCAAACTCCCCTGGTCGTGGCCGCGTGCCCACTCACGCTGCAAGTCGAGTGGCTCGAGCGGCTTGAGCAGGCGGGCGCCGGCGCGGCCGTGCTCCCTTCCCTGTTCGAGGAGCAGATCGAACACGAGGAGGTCGAACTGGCGGCCGCCTCCGAGTACGGCGCCGAGTTCTACGCGGAGCACTCGAACTGGTATCCCGATCCGGGCGAATACCGCTCCGGCACGGCCAAGTACCTCGAGCACATCGCCGCGGCCAAGAAGGCCGTGTCGATGCCCGTCATCGCCAGCCTCAACGGCACGACGACCGGCGGCTGGATCAAGTACGCCAGGATGATGCAGGACGCCGGGGCCGACGCCCTGGAGTTGAATATCTATTTCATCGCGGCAAACCTCGACGCCCCGGCCGACGACGTCGAACGGCGGTACACCGACCTGGTGGCGGCCGTGAACGACTCCATCTCCATCCCGCTGGCGGTCAAAGTGGGGCCGCACTTCAGTTCGCCGGGCCACATGTGCCGGAAGCTGGTCGAAGCCGGGGCCGACGGCCTCGTGCTGTTCAACCGCTTCCTCCAGCCCGACATCGACCTCAATACGCTCGAAACCGAACCCCACCTGGAACTGAGCACCGCGCAGGAAATGCTGCTCCCGCTCCGCTGGATGGCCATCCTGTACGGGCGGGTGAACGCGTCGCTGGCGGTAACCAGCGGCGTGCACGACGGCCAGGGGCTGGCCAAGGCGCTGCTGGCCGGCGCCGACGTGGCGCAGGGGGCCTCGACCATCTATCGCAACGGGTTCGACCGCGTCCCCCGCATGCTCCGCGACCTCACCGCCTGGATGCTTGAGAAGGAATACGACTCGGTTGAGCAGCTTCGCGGCAGCATGAGCCAGCAGAACTGCCCGCAGTGCGCCGCCTTCGAGCGCGGCAACTACATGAAGGTGCTGACGAAGTTCACCGGCAGGCCGGTGTAACGGCAGTCTTGCCGGCCGAACGAGCTTCCGCCCCCGCCCGGCTTCGCCCCATCATTCCGAGATTTGGTTGGATTTGACTTAAGTTCAATTAGAGTAAGACGTTAGGGCAGTTCGGAAGGGGCGAGTTTTCCGTGGCCGGACGGTGCAAATGGCACTCGGCGCGTGAAACTAGCGATGCCTGGGGGTTTGGCCCCCCCTTTTTTCTTGTTGGAGAGTGTCTTATTCGCGGGGAGATTCAACGCTTTTCTCTCGGCCGGCAGGCCGTGTATACCTCGGCGGACCCAGCCAAACACCAACGCCAACAAACCGAACGACAACCCTGCGCAACCGTGACGTCATGGGAGCCGGCTTCGCCGCTACCGCCTCCCTTGCCGCAGGGCATGGCGGCGATGGACGTGATCCGGTTGTTGCTCCAGATACTTCGAAAGCCCGGGGCCAGCGAGGCTTCGCTGGCGAAATCTCTCCAGGCCCAGGGCTTGGCCATCCGCGCCGAGCAAGTCCGCCAGGTGAAGGAAGAGCAGTGCGCGGAGAACTGCGCCGAGCCGTGCGACGCATCGAGACGATCGAGGATTTGCTCCGCGAGGTGGCCGAGGCGCGCGAGCGGGCCCCCGCCGAGACCGAAGCCGTGAGCCGGCGGCTGCAAGATCCCGACGAACTCCTCGACGAAGAGCAACGCCATTGGCTCCGCACACCGGGCTGGATGGTGCTGGTGGCCGTGATCATGCTGCTGGCCGGAAGCGGCAAGCTGTTCGGATTCGCGCCCGAAATGGTCGTCGAGCAACTCGAAGGCTTCGGACTGGGCGACGACCTGGCCCTCATCGGGCTTGCCGAGGTGGCTTCGGCCATCCTGCTCCTGATAACGCGCACGTCGTCGCTGGGCGTCCTGATGACCAGCTCGTTCTGGGGCGGCGCGATCGTCGCCCACATGGCCGGCGACGACTACGCCGGCACCGCCGTGCCTATTGTGTTGCTCGTGCTGACGTGGGCGGGCGCCTTGCTGCGCCATCCCGAAATGCTCGCCAGTTTCACGGGAAGACCGGGCGCCGCCTGCGAAGTCAACCCCCGCCAGGAGCCCGGATGATGCGACCTGCCATCGGTTCCGACCACGCGGGGTTTCATCTGAAACGCCAGTTGGCCGATGTGCTGGACTGCTGGGGCCACGACGTGATCGATAAGGACATCTGACCCCAAGCGTGTGAAATCCAAGGTCCTTTACGGTTCCATCACGACGGTCCTGTCCCGCCGATAAACGCGTTTGGGGAACCCCTCGGTGGCAATATCGCCGTAGTTGTGCCCCGCCTCGGCCGGGTATACGCAGAAGGATACCAGCGGCTCGTCGCTCGTGTTGATCGACCGGTGCGCCCAGTGAGGAGGGACGTAGACCATACGGCCTCGGGTCATTGGCTCGGCCGCGCACCGGCCGTCGGCCGTTTTCATGAGCATGTATCCCTGCCCCGCCAGGCACAAGTACACCTCGGCGGTGCCGCTGACGGTGTGGTAGTGCCCCTTGGTCATGAAGCACTCGTCGCCCACGCAGCCCGGCTGCAGCTTGCTGATGCACAGCAGCAAGTGCCCCGGCTCCTCGGGGATGTGCTTCTCGAACACTTCGTAGTGCAGCGGGTCGTCCTGCTGCGCAATCAGCCGCTCCAGAGCGGCCTCGTCGGCATAGTAGCCGCGCATGTCCGAAGCGCGGCGCACCAAGTGGGTATCGGGCGGGTGCATGGCGCCGTCGGCCAGGTCGATGTCGATCCCAAAGGGGTTCATGAGGTGTTCGGTGTAGGGCATGGGTCATTCCTTTGGGTTGTTCCGTTGGCTCTTTTCTAGGTGCGCAGCGGCGTGTAGCCATTCTACCTGAATTGCCTAGACTCGTCAAGTTGGGCTGCGCCTGGGTGACACGACGTTCAAGGGCGGGGAGGAGTACGGCTACCGCTTGCGCCTCAGCGCCCCCCGGCCCGACTTCGAGCTGCGCGTGGTCCCGTCGGCCGTGGCCATTCGCAGCGAGGCGGCGAGGGCCGTGGACGTGTACGTGATCCGCCGGGACGGCTTCGACGGCGACATCCGACTGGGGCTGAAGGACCCGCCGGAGGGCTTTTCCTCGTCCACCCCCACCCTCAGCGGCGACCAGGAAATGGTGCGCCTTGCGCTGCGGACCGAACTGACCGATTAGGCCGGCTCCGCGCGGAGGATGCGGTCGTCGAAACTGGCGGCAATGCGGTGCCCCGGGGGCACGACGAGGAAGGCGTCGTCGTCCCAGGGGCCGTCGAGCAGGCGCTGGATCAGCCCCATGTCGCCGGCAAGCCGGTCGAACTGCCAGCCCCGCGCGGCGGCCAAGTCGCGGGCCTCGCGCTCGAAGCGGTCGTCGGGCTCGATGCCCATGGCGATGTACGCGATGCGCGAGTAATTGCGGGTCATCTCGCCGAGTTGCTCGGCCAGGAACCGGGCGTTGTCTTCGCCGTACCGCTCGACCAACTCGTCGTACGACTGCGCCATGCGGCTGCGGCGCTGGATCGATTCGCCGCTGAGCTGCTCGAGGTCGTCGCCGCGCTCGATCCAGCCGCTCGTCTTGAAGTACGCGCCCGGCTGCGAACGGAAATACTCCAGGTACCGCTCCTTGCTGCCCAGCAGCAGCGTGATGCAGTCGTGCGCGCGGGGTACGACCAGCGGGATGCTCCGGGCGGCGAGCCCCACCAGCCCGTTGCTGCACAAGGCGTACCCCATGGCGACCGCGTCGTACGCCGCTTCGTCGACCTCGGCCAGCCGGGCGGCGATCCGCTCGTTCATGCCCGGCGAGCCCAGGTCGTGGAGCCCCTTGGGCAGGAACTCCAGATCGACGCGGTGGACCGAGCGGGCCACCGCGGCGCAAAACTCGCGATAGAGGATTTCACAGGCGATCAGCTTCAGGCGTTGGGGCACGGGAGACCTTTGAGTCGGTGATGCGGGATTTTGGAATGTGAGATTTGCGACTTGACATTTGAGATTTGCCATGCAGCATGTAGGGTGGGCCAAGGTCGCGCAAATGCTTGGTGGGACTGCGCACGCCACGGCCGGCTCATTGGCACGCCGCCCGCTGGAAGCACGTCTGCCCGAACGACCGAAGTCCCACCAGAACCATGGCTTGCTTGTCACCACCCTACCTCCTGATGAATAATCCCCGCTACGGTTCGTCGTCCGGCTCCCCGATGAACCGGTAACCGGCGTCGCGGATGGTGAGGAAGTGGCGGGGATTGGCCGGGTCGGGCTCGAACGTCTTCCGCAGGCGGCGCAGGAACTGATCGGGAGCCCGCGTCTGCATGTTCCCCGGCATCCCCCACACCTGCTCGAGCAGTTCCTGCCGGGGGATGACGCGCCCCTCATGCTCGACGAAATACCGGAGCAGCTTCATCTCGAGTTGGGTCATGCGTACCGGCTGGCCGCCGACAGTGACCTGGAACGTGTCGAAGTTGACCTCGGCGTTGCCGAAGGCGGCCTGCACGGGTAGGCGGCCGAGCGGCGCCCGGCCCGGCGCACCGCGCACCCCCCACCTTAGCAGGTTGCGCACCCGGCTGAGGAACTCCTCCAGGTCGAACGGTTTGGTCAGGTATTGGTTCGCGCCGACCTCGAACCCCCGGGCCCGGTCCTCGGCGAGCGTGCGGGCGCTGAGGATCAGCACGGGCGTGTCGCGCTCGGCCCGGATGGCCTCGCACACGGCGTAGCCGCTCATGCCGGGCAGCATCAGGTCGAGGACCACCAGGTCGACGTCGTCGGGCCGCGCTTCGAGGAACCGCAAAGCGGCCGGCCCCTCGCCGAACGTCGTCACCCGGTATCCCTCCGCACACAAATTGTACTGGATGCCCTTGGCCAGGTGTTCCTCGTCTTCGACCACGATGATGTGGGGTTGCTCTTGCACTGGGTCATCTCCCGGTTGGAATTTGGACTTCGAAAACGGTTCCCGGCTCGGGGTCGCGGCTGCGCATGCGAATGCGGCCGCGGAGCCGCTTGACCGCCGTTTGGGCGATGAACAGGCCGAGCCCGGTGCCCGGCTTCTCGCGCTCCAGTTCGCTGCCCAGGCGGACAAAACGGCCGAAGATCGCGCGCCGCAACGGCTGCGGAATGCCGCACCCGTTGTCGGCGATGCGCGCCGTCACCCACCCGTCCGGCCCGCAATGAAGCGAAACGTCGACCCACGGCTCCTCCCCGGCGTATTTCACGGCGTTGTCCAACAGGTTGCGGAAGACCACGTCGAGTTCGATGGGGGCGGCGAGCACCGAGCACGGGTGGACGTCCAATCGCACCGTTTCCGGCGGGAGGCGGTAGCGCCGGCACACGGCGTCGGCGCATTCGGCCAGCAGCCCGTCGAGCGCCACCTCCTCCGCCTCGCCGGCCGCCCGCGCCGCGTTCAACCGGCCCGCGTCGAGCAGTTGATTCGTCAGGCGGTCGAGCCGTTCGATGTCGTCCAGCATGATGTGCACGAAGTCGTCGCGCGCCTCGCTGCTCACCTGGCGGCGGCTGAGCGTTTGCAGGCACAGCTTCATCGAGGCCAACGGCGACTTCAACTCGTGCGTGACGCTGTCGATGAAGTTCGACTGGCGCTGGGTCAGGTTGATCGCCTTGACCGAAAGCACCAGGTACACGATGGTGCCCGCCAACAGGAGCACAATGAACGTGGCGCCGATCGACAGCAAGGTCCAATGCAGCGGGGCGTAAGCGCGGTCGCCCAGGGCCCCGAACACGGCCGACAGCACCCAACTGACTGCCAGGACGGCCAGAAGGGCGATCATTCCGATGCCCAAAAGGATGGGCCATTTCAACGAGCGGCGCGGCAACATGGGCGGCGGGGGGCTGCGAAAGTGAGGACAGACCGGGAACGCCAACAAACCTTCAGCATAGCAGCCGAGCGAATGAGCCGTCAACGTAGCCGTTGCCAGGTCTGCGATTCAGACATAAGGGCGCGCTCACCAATAAGTTGGTCAATTGGAGTGTAGTAGGCACACGCCGTGTGCCGAAATTCGCGAACGGCACACGCCGTGTGCCTACTACAATTTGTTCAAGTTATTTCTGAGCGCGCCCTAAGCATCCGGCCCGCCGCGCCCCAGCCCCCACCTCCGGGGGAAGTTGGGGCGCGGGGGCGGCGCCGCGGCTCACGACGGCGGGGCCTCCTGCCGCAGACGCCGGGCCTGCGCCAACGCCCGACGGCGCGCCTTGCCCTCCAGACTCAGCGTCAACTCCGTGTCCACGCCATAATCGGTCTTCAAGCGTCCGATCTGAGGGCCTTCGATGAAGCCCCGATCGACCATGAGGGTCTTCACCACTCCCGGCCCGGCCGTTTCGACGAACGTGTCTACCAATTCCCACAGCGCCGGGCCCTCCGCTTGATTGCCGCGCAGCACCTTTTGATTGCCGCGCAGCACCTTTTGATTGCCGCGCAGCACCTTTTGATTGCCGCGCAGCACCTTTTGATTGCCGCGCAGCACCTTCAGACCCGCGACGACGAACCGTTCGCCCGCGTGGTCGCAATGCAGGAGAAACACCACCTTGTAGCAGCGTCGCCACTGGCAGCGGCCGCGTTCGGCGGGCGTCATCTTCTCCGCCCGTTCCTTGCTGACCGGGTGGTTGTGCTCATCGAAGAACAGCCGCACGGAACCCTCGTAAATTCGAGGGTAACCGTTCACGGGGGGGGAATGGCCCCCTTCGCATGTACCCGGGAAAACTGCCCCCGCCGCCCCGTGAACACTTACATTTGAGGAGCGACCGCCATGAACGTACTTGAAGCCATCTGCGGGAGGCGCTCGTCGCGCCACAGCGCCGCCAGGCGCGCATGCGTGGCGGGCGACAGTCGGTAGTGCGGATCGCGCGCCCGCCCCGTCCGGAATTCGAGCAGGGCCCGCGCGGCCTGCCGGGTGACAAACGCCTCGGCGTGGCCGTGCTGTTTCAGGGCCGACGACGGCACCTCGTTAAGCACCGCTTCCGTGCCGAAGGCGGCCAGCACGGCGTATTCTTTCTGCGCTTGCGGCGTATTGTCGTAGATACGGTCCGCCAGCAGGAACATCGGCACGTTGAAGGTGATCGCCCGGGTGGGCACCTGGTCGATCGTGGGAAACAGATGCGGCCAGTCGAGCATCTGTTGGCGCATGTTCTGGCTGTTCATGGGGACGCTGATCATGTCCGGTTCCATGTCGAGCGGAGTCTCCGCTCCGTGAAACCCCCAGTGGCCGTCCATTCCGGTGCCCTTCAGTTCGATCAGCGCGGCGCCCTTCGCGCGCAGCGCCAGCAGGTCGTCGCGGTACCGTCTCTGGACCGCTTCGTCCCCCGCGCCGCCGGTCAGTTCGAGAGGATGGACGTGGGCCAGGCTGCCACACACGGCGCTCAACGGTTCGTAAAAGTAGTGCTCCAGCAGGTGGCGAAACGTTGCCGGGAATTGGGGGCCGCCGCGGGCGATCGGGTAATCGTCGAATTGGAAAAAGTGGGTGGCGCGCAAGACGGCGCGCAGTGGTTCGTCCTGCTCCGCCAGCCGGATCAGGGACCGGCAAAAGGCGAAAGCGCTCGGCGCGGCCATCAGCCAGAGCACGGTCGGCCCGCTCGCCGCCCGCTCTTTGAGATCCGCGGCAATCGCCGCCGCCGTCCGCTGCCCCATTTCCGCTTCGTCGTTCGTTGCGTGAACGCGCACCGCACCGCAGGTGAATGCCGTGTCGCCGGCGCCGCTGGTATCCGCTTGACTCAAGATGCTTCCTTTCTCTTTGCCCCGAGGGCGTCCTCGGGCAGGCTCAAGTGGTGGCGCAGGTGGGCGACCTCGCCGTGAAGTTGCTTCAGGTCGGTTTGGAACTGCCGGACGCGGCGGCATTCGGCCTCGATCGGGCCGAAGAGGCCGTCGGCGCCGGCCCGCTCCGGCCAGCCGAGCGCGAGCCGGTCCACCTCGCGCCGCAGGCCGCGCCGCAAGCGGCCGGCCAATAGCCAAATCAGCAGCAGCGACCAGACCACAAGCCAGAAGGCCGAGGCCAGGTAGAAGTCCATCCCGGCCACCGGCGCCGGCGGGTCGGCCAGCCATGAATCGTAGAAATAGTTCTTGCCCAAGCGGAACAACAGGAACCCGAGCATGGCGACGAACAGCAACTCGTACCGCCCGCGGGTAAACCAGCCGGAATGCCGCGCGGCCAGCCCTTCAATGAGCCGCTGGAGTTCGCCGGATACGCGGGCGATGAAGCCGGCGCCGGCCTGTTCGGCCCCGGCGCGGAGCCTGTCGGGTTCGGCCAGTTCGCGGGGGAGGCCGGCGTCGGCGGCGTAACCCTCCAGCACCAAGGCGGCGGCCTGGAGCCGGGCCGGGTCGAATCCGGCGGCCGCGGCCCGCTGGGGAGCGTGGTCGGCATGCCGGGCGCCGCGGCGACGGCGCCAGAACCGCGCGCCCTCGACGGCTCCCCACAGGGCCACCTGGGCGGGCGTGCGCATGCGGTACAGCATGGCGCCCGAAACCAGGCTGCCCAAGCCCTGGTAGATGCGGAGCACCAGTGAAAACGGGCTCAGCCCCCATCGTCCGGCCACCTGCCCCAGCAGCCGCTGCTCCCAGGCACGGCGCCCGCTAAGCAGTTCGGCCCGCATGTGCGACGCCAGCTCGGCCGTGAACTGTACGTGGTGCTCGGCCAGCGCGGCTTCCAGGTGGGCGACGGGCGGGATGGCCGCATCGATTCGCCGGCCGCACGCCGCGAGCGTGTCGTCGGCCAGGTCGAGGAGGTTCGCCCGCCGAATCCGGTTCGCTGCCGCCCCGCCCAGTTCGCGCGAAAGCAGGTCGACCAGGCGGGCGAAGTCGCCTCGCGGCGCGAGACCCTGCCGGGCGTCGCGCAGGGCGGCAAGGGAATCGACCCGGAACAGGCGGCCCGGCGCGTACTCCGGCTCCAGAATCCGGCGCCAGTCGTCGCGGATGTCGTCGTCGCAGTCGGCGTGCGTCTGCACGAAGACGAGCCGGGCCCCGCGTGCGGCCGCCGCCAACTCGTCGGCCACCCGCGCGCTGCGGTACTTCTGCTGCGTCGCGGTCACCACAATCGCGTCGCAATGGGGCAGGATGGCCCGCAACCGGGCAAGGTTGCTCGGCACACCCTCGGCGCCGTCGCCCGCCTCAGTGGTGTCGGGATCGGGGCAGTCGATCAGCACGAGATCGGCCAGTGCCGGCGCGCGGTGGTGGACCACGTGCACGGCCGCCGGCTCGATGCCCAGCATTTCCGGGCCGAGGTCGGGCCGGCACACGAGGACCGGCCGGGTGGTAGTAGGCCGGGCCCTGCCGGTGGCCACCACCTCGTCGCCCACCAGGGCATTGACAACCGCACTCTTCCCGGTACCCGTGCCGCCCACCGTGGCTACCACCAAAGGGGCTTCCAGCCGCACGCGAATGCCGCCGGCCCGCGCCAGCAGCCGATCGATCAGGGCCCGGCATGGGGCGGCCGGCTGCCACGCCGGCGCGGCATCGGCCCATCGCCGCGCCCGCTCCAACAGCGCGTCGACCTCGGCCAGCAGTTCCAGGCGTTCCACTTCTCCCGCGCTCATACCGCAAGCATACCCGCAGCGCCGGCAAACCGGGAGGGCCGGGCGCTCCACCGCGCGCGGATCGAACGCTCGGCCGCGGAACCCGACCCCGGAACACTTGGCCGCGCATGGATGGAAACTCTGCACGGGAACCGGGCGAGCCCACCGGCTTCCTCGCCGGATGGTGCTCATCCTCGGCCGCCTCGGCCCGCCGGCCGCGCAACGCCCGGCACTTCGCGGCCGTCCGCGCCGGCGTGTTTGCATCAGTTCTGGCGGTCGCCTTCGCGCTGCGGCGGCTGGGGGTCGGCGTGTTCGAGGCGACCGCACTCGGCGCGGCGTTCGGAATTGTCGGCGTGGGGGTGATGGCGGCCGTCAGCGGGCGGCTGGGGTACATGGTCCACTGCACCTCGTACTGCCCCATCGGGTTGGCCTCGAACACCATCGGGCGGATCAACCCGTTCCGGGTGCACATCGGCGAGGGGTGCGACGAGTGCCGCGCCTGCACCGCGTCGTGCCGCTATGCCGCTTTGAACATCGAGCACATCCGGCGACGCCGCCCCGGCATCACCTGCACCCTGTGCGGCGATTGCCTCGCCGCCTGCGACAAACGCCAAATCCATTATCGTTTTCCCGAACTCACCCGCGAGCAGGCCCGAACTGCATTCCTCGTGCTCGTGGCCGTGCTGCACGCCGTCTTTCTCGGCGTTGCCCGCATTTGAGCCGCGTTGTTGACTTCCACCGCGTTGTGAATAGAATAACACTTGAACACCCGAGTACTTTCGCCACGAGAGAGCGCGATGAAGATTCACGTCATGTATTTCGCCCAACTCAAGGCCCTCCGGGGGGCGGAGTGCGACACCCTTGAACTGGACGAGGGCGCCACCGTTCGCGGGGTCATCGACCGCCTCGTCGAGAACCATGGCGCGAAAATGCGCGACGCGCTGCTCACCGGCGAGGGAAGCGTTCGCCCGAGCATCCTGGTGTTCGCCGGCGAAGGCCAAGTCGATCCTGCCAGCCCCAAGGCCTTGGCCGGCGGGCAGACGCTCACGCTGCTGAGCCCGATGGGCGGCGGCTGATCATCGCGAGAAAGGACGATCATGGCCCGCCTCGACGCAACCTCGCCTCCAACGCTCACCGACGAGGAACGTGCCCGATACGAGTGGCAGATGTGGACGCCCGGCTTCGGCGAGGCGGGCCAGCGGCGGCTGAAGGGCGCCGCGGTTTTGGTTTCCCGCGTCGGCGGAGTCGGGAGCGTGGTGGCTTACGAGTTGGCCGCGGCCGGCGTGGGCAGGCTCGTGCTGGCGCACGCGGGCAACGTCAAGCCGAGCGACCTCAACCGCCAACTGCTCATGACGCACGGCGCCCTGGGTACCTCTCGGGTGCAGTCGGCCGCGCGGCGGTTGGCCGAGTTGAACCCCAACGTCGTGCTGGAGCCGGTGCCCGAGAACGTCGCAGACGCCAACGTGGCCGGGCTGGTGTCGCAGGTGGACCTGGTTGCCAGTTGCGCGCCGCTGTTTGAGGAGCGGCTGCGGATGAACCGCGAAGCCGTCCGGCAGGGGAAGCCACTGGTCGACGCGGCCATGTACGACATGACGGCCCAGGTGATGACCGTGCTCCCCGGCCGGACGGCCTGCCTGGCATGCCTGTACCCGGAGGTCCCGCCGGCATGGAAGCGCGAGTTCCCGGTCTTTGGAGCCGTATCCGGCACCGCGGCGTGCATGGCTGCCGTTGAGGCCATCAAAATCCTCGGCGGCGTCGGGCGCCCCCTGGAAGGACGCATGATCCTGATGGACCTCGCTTCCATGAACCTCATGACGCGGCGCGTGGAGCGACGCCGCGGCTGCCACGTGTGTGGCGAGTTGTAACGCCGAAATTGGAAATCAATCCGTTATGCATGCACGAACCATAGTCGGCTTCTCCGCGGCGGTGCTGCTGGTGATGGTCGCGGCGCTCGCCGCCCTGCAATGGCAGACGCGGCAGGATCCGTATGCCGAACGCTTGGTGCTCTACTGCGCGGCGGCCATTCAGGGACCGGTGCAAGACACCATCGAAGAGTACCAGCGCTACTACCGGCAACGGCACGGGCGAGCGATCCGCATTGTCGTGGAATACGGCGGATCGGGCACCCTGCTGAGTCGCTTGCAGGTGGAGCGCGCCGCTGACCTGTACCTGGCCGGCGACGAGTCGTTCATCGACATCGCCCGCCAACAGGGCCTCGTCGACGAGTCGGTGCCGCTGGCCACCATGACGCCGGTCCTCGCACTGGCGGAGGGAAAGGCGGGAGCCGTCCGCTCGGTGCAAGAGGTCCTCGACGGCGACTACCGCGTCGGGATCGGCGTGCCGGACGGGACGGCCATCGGCGCGGCCACCCGCTCGGCGCTGAAGGCGACCGGCCAGTGGGAGCAGTTGGAACGGGAAGTCGAAGTGACGAAGCCGACCGTCAACGACCTGGCCGGCGACGTGCAGATCGGCGCCATCGACGCGGCGATCATCTGGAACGTCACCGCCCGGCAATTCGGCCTCGATTACGTGACCGACGATGCGCTGAGCCGGGTAACAGGCCGGGTGGAGATCGGGGTACTCGCCTCGACGCGGCAGCCGACGGCCGCGCTGCACTTCGCCCGCTTCCTCGCCGCGCCCGAGAAGGGCCTGCGGCATTTCCAGGCCCACCCTTTCGACGTGGTCGAGGGCGACCGGTGGGCCGACGTGCCCGAGGTCACGTTCTTCAGCGGCGGGGTCAATCGCCGGGCAATGGAGCCGATTCTCGAGGCGTTCGAGCGGCGCGAGGGGGTGCGCATCAATACGGTCTATCAAGACTGCGGCGCGCTGAACGCCCAAATGGCCGCCGTTCGCGCCCAAGACGCCGATCATGGCTTCCCCGACGCCTACCTGGCCTATTACAGCGATACGCTGCCGGAACGGGACCGGCTGCACGTGGTGGAGTTGAACCACGACTACGCCCGCGCCGTCCAGCCCTTCGGCATTGCGAGCACGTCGAAACACAAGCACCTGATGCTCCGCCTCTACCGGTTCATCGGCCGCTCGCAGGCGATCTACGAGGAACTGGGCTTCGGTTGGGAATTAGGGAGGTCGCCCGACGATTTCCAGTTGGTGGCGCCCGCCGGGGCGCGGCCGTTGCGGATCGACGGAGGCGACGCGCGGTGAACGAACGATCCGACGCGATCCCGGCGGCCCCGGCGCTTCCGGAAGCCCCGGCGAAGACGGCCCCGAGGCCGGCGGCCCGCGCGGCGGCCGGGCACGGCGTCCCCACCTATCGCCCGGACGTGCCCTTCCTGATCGCCCTGGGCCTGATCGCCTTCGTGTACGTCGCCCTTATTGCCGGCATGCTCGCGTCCCTGGTGTTCTATGTGGAACTGCCCGTCGTCGGTGAAGTGTTCGCCAACGCCCGCTACCGGTATGCCGTCCTGCTTTCACTCACCTCCTGTTCGATCACGGCGGTCCTGTCGGTGTGGGTGGCGGTGCCCACGGCGTACTTGCTCACGCGGGTGGAGTTTCCCGGAAAGCGGCTGCTCGACGCCGTGCTGGACATCCCCATTGTGCTGCCGCCGCTGGTGATCGGGCTGGCCCTGCTGATGCTCTTCCAGACGGGCCCCGGCCGATTCGTCCAAGATTATGTGCGCTTCACGTATGCCGTCCCCGGAGTGATCCTCGCGCAATTCATGGTCGCCTGCGCCTTCGCCATCCGCACGATGACCGCCGCATTCGCCGAAATCAACCCGCGGCAGGAGCAGGTGGCTATGACGCTCGGCTGCTCGCGCGCGCAGGCGTTCTGGTGGGTGGTGCTCCCCGAAGCGCAGCGCGGCATGATCCCCGCCGCGACGATCGCATGGGCGCGGGCGATGGGCGAATTCGGGCCCGTGCTGGTCTTCGCCGGAACGACCGCCTTCCGCACCGAGGTGATGCCCACCAGCATCTTCCTGGAACTGCAAGTGGGCAACCTGGGAGTCGCGGCCGGCATCTCGATTGTCATGGTGGTGCTGGCCATGGTGGTGCTTTTGCTGATGCGTCTGGCCCGAGGTCGTTTTTCCGTGTGATTGGGGTATCCATGATTCACTTCGACGACGTCGACATTCGGCTCAACGGCTTCGCCCTGCAGAAGGTCCGTTTCAACGTACCCACCGGCGCCTACGCCGTCTTGATGGGGCGCACCGGCTGCGGCAAGACCACGATCCTGGAGGCCGCCTGCGGGCTTCGGCCCATCGCCGCGGGCCGGGTGTATCTGATGGACCGCGACGTGACCGCCCTCCCCCCTGGGCAGCGCAACCTGGGCCTCGTGCCGCAGGATGCCGCCCTGTTTTCCACCATGACCGTTGAGGAGCACCTCGCCTTCAGCCTGCGCGTGCGGAAGACCGCCACGAAAGAAATACGCCGCCGCGTGAGCGAGTTGGCCGAATGGCTGGGCATCGTCCACCTGCTGCATCGCCGGCCCCAGGGCCTCTCCGGCGGTGAGCGCCAGCGTGTGGCGATCGGGCGGGCCCTGGCGGCCACCCCCAGCGTACTCTGCCTCGACGAACCGCTCTCGGCCCTGGATGAGCAAACCCACGCGGGCATGATGCGCCTGCTGAAGGAAATCCACGGCAAGACCGGCGTGACCGTTCTGCACGTCACCCACAATCGCCGCGAGGCCCGCAACCTGGCCGAACTGCTGATCGTCATGAAGAACGACCAGTGCGTTCAAGGCCCGCAGGCCCGCCACCTCCTTGCCGATGCCGACGACGAAATGTGAGGGGGGCATAACCGTTCCCGCGGGACTCTTCCAATTTTCGCGGCGAACAGGCCGTTACTTCCCCTTCGTTGGCAGTCTCTGTAGCAGAGACTTTAGGCGGTGTAAAACAATAAACTACCGGGAACTTCAAGCGTGGGATAGGCTTCCAGCCTGTCTTTTCCGGCGACAGGCTGGAAGCCTATCCCACGCAATTCGGTAGGTTATTGGGTTA
>PWXP01000150.1 GCA_003561895.1 Planctomycetaceae bacterium
AGGCGGCGCGGGAGGCGGCGCGGCGCATGCAGTGCAGCAACAACCTCAAGCAAATCGGGCTGGCACTGCACAACTACCACACGGCCCACGGCACCCTGCCCTACGGCGCGAACTACCCACCACCCGCGTACGGCGGCACGTGGGCGGCCATGATCCTGCCGTTCCTGGAGCAGCAGAACGTGATACGACGAGTTCGACTTTTCCAAAACGATCTTCCACGCCGACAACCTGCCCGCCGCCCGGACGATTATTCCGACCTTCATTTGCCCTTCCGACAGCGTCAGCAGCCCTTTATTGGGCGGACGGATCCAGACGTCCACTAATAACCCAGCCGGTTCCATGGGCCTATGGTATCCCACCTCGATGGGTCCGACGCGCGACGGGACCAGGTCCTCGAATTCCTGCGTGTTCTGCAGGCCACCGGACGGGCAAGCGGTCGTGGGCAGTTTCTGCTGCGCCGATACGGCCGACTACCGCCTTTACAACGAGTTGGGCACCCGCGCCGGCGGCGAGATCGTCCAGGTTCCCAGGTAATGGCAAATATTGGAATCCGACGTAGCCCAACGAAACCGGACGCTAGCGCGTTGCTGCTGATTACGACAAGGTAGCCCCATGAAACAAATCGGCACGCCCGCAATCGGCTGGAAACACCGCACCGCGCTTCTGGCGGCACTTCTGCTGGCCGTCGCCGGTTGCGGGCCGGACCGGCCGGCGACCGTCCCCGTCTCGGGCCGTATTACCTTCGACGGCGCGAATCCGCCCGCGGCCGGCAGGCTCTATTTCACCATCGACACGTCGGCCGAAGGCTTTCCCCGCCGGCCTACGGTGGCAACGTTCGATGAGCGAGGCCGCTTCCGCGTGACCACCTGGGGCCGGGGCGACGGGCTGATGCCCGGCCAATACAGCGTTACGGTCGAATGTTGGGAAATCGCCCCGGAACTGGGCGGCGCGGAAGGCAAGAGCCATGTCCCGCCGAAGTATCAATATCCCACTACCACCAATCTGGGTATCGAGATCGCCCCGGACGACCGCGCCCGAACAGTCGAGTTGAATGTTGCCAGGTAATTGACACCCAGGGCCGCCGGCCGGTAGGCTAGGGGCTGCCACAGGCCGGTGCACGACGAACTACCGAATTGCACGGCACAGGCGCCCATGCAGGTGGGCCGAACAGACAGGCTGGAAGCTCTATCCCACGTGACGCTTCCGCTTGAGCATGGAGTGCGAAGGGCAAGGCGGGCCCTTGATTGAACGCTCGCTGGTCTGGCTGCGCGCCACGCTGGCCGAGTTGGGTATTTCATTGGAATGAGTAGGGTGGGTGGTTCCGGCCGCGCAGCGGCCGGGTTCACCCACGCGCGGGATTGAACGGGGTTTTGCATGAGTACAGCGGAAACGCTAAAGCGTGAACTCTAACCAATTCACCACCACCGAGGAGAGATACGATGCACGCATTCACCAAGACCTATTCCAGCATATCGCGGCGTCACTTCGTTCTTGGCACCGCCGCGGCGGGCGCAACGATGACGGGCCTTTCGCTGGCCCGCTCGGCGCATGCGGCGGGGAGCGATGTCATCCGCGTCGGCGTGATCGGCTGCGGCGGGCGGGGCACCGGCGCGGCGGCGCAGGCCATGCAGGCCGACCCCGGCGTGCGCGTGGTGGCCATGGGCGACGTATTTGCCAGCCGCGTGGCGACCCGCCGCCGGGCCCTCCAGGGGCGGCGGCCCAAGCAGATGGCCGTCGACGACGACCACTGTTTCGTCGGGCTCGACGCTTACAAGAAGGTCATCGAGGCGTCCGACGTAGTGCTGATTGCCAACGCCGCGAAGTTTCATCCCCTGCAAATGGCCGCCGCCATCGAGGCCGGCCGGCACGTGTTCGTCGAGAAGCCGCACGCGATCGACCCGGCCGGCATCCGCCTGGCCGCCAAGGCCTGCGAACTGGCCAAGCAGAAGAAGCTGTCGGTGGTGTCGGGCCTGCAAAGCCGGTTCCATGCCGGAATCCGCGAGACGATCCGGCGAATCCACGACGGGCAAATCGGCGATATCGTCACCATCGAGGAGAACTGGCTCCGAGGCCCCTACGGCAACACCACCCGGCCGCAGGGAATGACGGAACTGGAAATCCAGTACGGCAACCAGTATCGCTTCTCGTGGCTGTGCGGCGACGACGTGACCCAGACGCTGGTTCACAACCTCGACCGCGCCACCTGGGCCCTGGGCGAAACGCCCCCGGTGCGCTGCCACGGCCTCGGGGGCCGATCCGGCGCGCAGAACCTGCTGGGCGACGTGTTCGACCATCACTCGGTGGTCTACCACTACGCCAACGGCGTGCGGCTGTACGCCCACTGCCGCACCTCGCTGAACTGCTACAACGAGAACGCCAGCGTGGTGATGGGCAGCAAGGGAGTCGCGGTGCCAACGGCCGGGCGGATTACCGGCGAGAACCCGTGGCGTTTCGAGGGCTCCGCTCCCAACCCCTACCAGGAGGAACACAACGCGCTGTTCCAGGCCATTCGTAGCGGCAAGCCCATCTCCAGCGGCGACCACATGACCCGCAGCACGCTGGTGGCCATCATGGGGCAGCTTTCCTGCTACAGCGGGCAGCAGATCACCTGGGATGCGGCGAACCAGTCGGACTACTTCCTCCCGCCGGCCGCCGAGGAATGCACCTGGGACATGGACCCGCCCACCGAACCCGATGAAGACGGCGTGTACCCCGTGTGCGCCGTGCCGGGGTTCACGAAGAACGTATAACGGCCGCGTGTCGTTGACGTGCGCCGTCGGAGTTCACGCTTCAGCGTGTTGGAGTACAAAAAATGCCGCACAGAAAGCACGCTGAAGCGTGAACTCCAACGGTGCATGAGGTGCAAGATGAAGCAGTCGTTCGAGCAACGTGGATGGACAAGGCTGTTGGCGCCGACCGCCCTGATTGCCGTGCTCACCGTCCCGGGCATATTCACCGCGTGCCTGGCCGCTGAAGACGCCGTTCGCGCGGCGATCGAGGCCGACTGGCTGCGGCAGGAGCGGCGCCGGGGCAACGACCCGGCCGACCCGGCCGCGCTGGAGCGAGCAGTCCGGCGCGGGCGGTTCCTGGCCGATGACCTGCAGACGCGCGGCGCGGCCGAGGCGGCCCGGCGCGCAAGATCGACGCTCGATGCCTTGGAGCAGCGAGCACGGAAGATCCTGGAGGACTCGCGCCGGCCGGATGCGGGCGGCCCCAAGGGCTTTAACCTTGTCGGCGCGGCGGTCGGCGGTGGCGGAGCCGACCTCGATTCGGACCGCGTGAAGGGAAAGGACTGGGCCTATTCGCCCGACGATAGCGCAAGGCTCGGCGGGCTCCGCACACTGTCGTGGGACGACCAGGAAGTGCTCTACCGGTTCCGCGGACTGCGCGGCGATGCAACGCACCGACTGCGCCTCGTGTTCGCCAATAACACCCGCCGCGCCCAGGCGGTGGCGGTGAACGGGCGCGAAGTGGATCGGTTCGTCCTGGAAGCATGGCGCGTGACCGAGCGATGGTTGGAGGTGCCGCAAGACGCCACCGCCGGCGGCGAGTTGGAAGTCGGCATACGCACGACCGGAACGAACAACGTCATCGTTTCGGGCATCGAAGTGTGGGCCTCGCAACCGCCCGCCGACGCGGCGCTGGCAGCGCGGCTGGAAAAACGGCGCGAGGCACTCGCCGGCCGGAACGAGGGGCACGTGCCGGCCCTGCGGCCGCTGTATATCGAGGCGCGCTGGGCCGTGCGCGAACTGGCCTTCGCCAATCCGCTGTTGGATTTCGACAGCATCGTGTTCGTGCGGCGCCACTGGCCGTCCATCGGGCATCAGTGCGCCCATCGCGTCGGCGAAACGCAACGGCCGGGCGCCACGCTGGCCGTGCTCACCGGCCTGCACGGCGACGGCAAAGTTCGCGACGTCCTCGCGGGCCAACTTCCACCCGGCGGCATCGGACGGTTCGACCTGTCGTTCGACGCCCGGCGGATCGTTTTCCCCTACGCCGCGCCGCGCGAGCGGCCGAAACCTTATTCGACGGGCTTCGGGCTGGTGCCGGCCCGGTTTCGGCTGGAAGGCGGGCCGGACGATGCCGAGGCCCCGCGCGGCGGCTCCGGAAATCGCGGCGGCTCGTGCTACATGTACGACGTTTACGAAATCGGCGTCGACGGCAGCGGTCTGCGCAAAGTGGCCGGCCGCGACTACGCCGAGGACACCGAGCCGTGCTACTTGCCCGACGGCCGGATCCTGTTCACCTCGTCGCGCGACGGGCGGCTGGTGCAGTGCGGCGATTGGGCCCTGGTCAACGCGCTCTATACCGTGAACGCCGACGGCTCCGACCCGCGCCGCATCACCGAGCCGAAGGAGGGAGAGTTCTATCCGTCCCTCCTCGACGACGGCCGCATCGTGTACACCCGGTGGGATTACGTGATGAAGCCGTTCAATATGATCCAGCAACTCTGGACGGTGTATCCCGACGGGCGGGGGGCCGAACTGGCCTACGGCGACCACTACACTTTTTCGCGCGGGCCGATTGCGTTCTTCGAGGCGCGGCAGGTGCCGGGCACGAGCTGGGTCGTGTGCAACGGCGCGGCGCATCACAACACCGGCGGCGGGCCCGTCATGCTGGTCGACCTCAGCCGCAACCGCGGCGGCCCGGAAGGAATGCGCAACCTGACGCCCGAGGTCGGCTACCCCGAGCGCGGCCCGGCGGGCATGGGCGGCTGGTTCGCCTCGCCGTATCCGCTGGCGATGGAGCACTTCCTGGTCGTGTACTCGATGGAAAGCGGCGACAACGCTCCCAATGGCTACGGTCTGTACCTTTTCGACGCGTTCGGGAACCTGGAACTCATTTACCGCGATCCCGCGATGTCGGTCTATTCGCCGATGCCGTTGCGGCCGCGGCCCCGGCCGCCCGCGCTGCCCGACGCCGTGAGCGACCTGCCCGATTCGACCCCCGCCACCGTGTTCGTTCACGACGTTTACGCGGGCCTCGACGGGGTGCCGCGCGGGACCGTCAAGTATCTGCGCGTGCTGGAAAGCCACGACAAGCAAGCGTATTGCCGGCTGATGTTCCTGGACCTGGGGTTGAAGTCGGGCACCGACCCGCGCAGCGTCGTGGGGGAAGTGCCCGTGGAGAGCGACGGTTCCGTTGCGGTGGAACTGCCGCCGCGCCGCAACTACTTCTTCGAGTTGGTGGACCGGAACCACCTGGAAATCCGCCGGATGAAGAACTACCTGACCCTCCAGCCGGGCGAGACTCGCGGTTGCGTCGGCTGCCACGATCACGGCA